>CADBGC010000067.1 GCA_902794055.1 uncultured Eubacteriales bacterium
CTGGGTGAGATAGCGGCAGCCTGCGCCAAGCTCGCTGTCGGGCCCGCCGTACTGCGCCATGAGGTATTTCGCCATGCGAAGGTCGGGGTTTTTGATATTTACGGGAAACTCAAGCTTTTTCTGATAGATCCACATAGTTTTGCACCTCCTTATTCAAACGGCCAGCAGGAGCAAACCCAGCTTCCCATCTGCGCATCCGAATGACCGAAGCCCATCAGCGGGCCGTACTGCTCCTCGTAGGTCTTGATGAGATTCTTGAGCATCATGGAATAGCTCGCATAGTCGCTCAGGGCATCCGCATCATCGGGGTGGGTGTCGATATAAAGGTTCAGCTCAACGCAAACGAACTGTATTTCGCTGATCCTTTCAAGCAGTTCCTTTTTATTCATAAGCCCACCTCATTTATAGATATCCGCAAGCTCAGGAAACATGGTTCCGATGCTGAGCGCGCTGTCCGGGCAGAGGCCCTCGGTGTAGCTCTGCTTTTTGATGACGGTTACGGGAAGCAGGCTCATTTCGGATGGGTAGCCGCAGGCGGAGAGACCGCCGTTGACTGAGCCCGCCGGTATCATGTTGAGATCGCGGAGTATCATCTCTCCGCGCATGCCGCAGGAGCAGGACGCACCGGCGGCAGAAACAATATTGCTCATTTGACTTGACCTCCTTTTGGGGTTTGTACACATTATGCCGCAATTTGTCGAAAGGTGAATATGCGGTTATTGCCGATCGATGTTTTGATTTCCGGCGAAGTCATGTTATAATCCGATAGATGAATAAAAACATTTTTCCTCAGCGTGAGGGCTTGCCGCTTTCATTCGTTTAATAAGTGAAAAACCGATCGGAGGGGCTATGGACAAGGGACACGAAAGCTATCGCCGCTTTCTTGAGGGCGATGACAACGCGCTTGGCGAACTGATAGAGGACTACCGCGACGGGCTTATCCTCTTTCTTTTGAGCTACACTTCGGATGTATCCGCAGCGGAAGGCCTGGCTGAGGATGCCTTCGTTAAGCTCGCCGTGAAGCGCCCGCGAAGCAGCGGCAAAAGCAGCTTCAAGACCTGGCTCTATACGATCGGCAGGAATATCGCGATAGACTATTTACGAAAACGCAGGCGCGAAAAGCTCGTTCCGCTCGAAAACGCAGCCGAGCTTGCTTCAGAGCTCGAGAGCCTTGAAAACGCCTGCATCCGCTCCGAACGAAAGCGCATCGTTCACCGGGCGATGGAGAAGCTTGAGCCGAGGCATTATCGAGTTCTTTGGCTCAGATACTTTGATGATATGACCTCGCGCGAAGCGGCAAAGGTGATGGGCATAAGCACACACGCCGCAGAAGCGCTCGCATCCCGCGCAAGAAGCGCGCTCAGGACCTTGCTCGAAAAGGAGGGCTATACTGATGAAAACTTATTCTGAAACGATGAAAAGCGTGCTTGAAAAGGCCGCCGTAATAACCGAAGAAAAACAGGAAAAGGCGAAGAAAACGCGCAGCAGGCTCAAAACCGTATTAGGCGCGGCGCTTGCGTTTGCGTTCGTTATCGGCGCGGTGCTCGTTATTAAGCCCTTCGGGGAAAGGGGCAACGCAGGGCAGTTTGGGTATGGCGCGGACAGTGAAAAATCAACGCCTGCTGTTGAAGAAACGCCAAGCTGCGGGGGCGATCCCGACTTTACTTCCGAGCCCGCCGAGCCGAGCTTCATAACCGAAACCGCAAAGGTCAAGAGGTATGATGATGGCGATACTCACAATGCCGAGCTTGCTATTTCGATGCTCACAACGGACGGTTATATATATTTAGACGCCGACGGACAGCACCGGAATTCTTACGATACTTCCGATCCCGTTCTTCGCAACTGTACTCCCGACTACGTTCGGGAGCATTCAACGGATATCGAGCTGTTTGAGCTTGCCCCAAATACGTCAGTCGATTACAATAGCTATTTCATAAGGCTCGGTGATACGCTTTACCGCTACGATCCTAACCATAATGGCTATTACTACAATTACATGTGCCTGTGGGATCACGATAATAACGGCGTTGACGATATTGTGCTGTTCAGCACAATTTTCCCCGGATCATGCTTTATGGCGGATGTTTTTGACGTGAGCACGAAAACAGTAAAGCAGATAGTTACACGCGACATGATTCGTTTGCCCATATTTAAGTTTCAGTTTAACGGCAAAAACATCTATGTCAACGAAAAAAAGCTCGAGTACATTGGCAGCGAATTCTATATCGGCGGCGTAAAAGCCGATGAATCCATATTGGGAGCCACCGCGGTGAAGCGCTATGATAACGGCGATAGACTCAACACCGAGCGCGCCATGTCGATGCTCAATGAGGACGGCTATATCGATTTGAACACGGGCGAAGTGCATCGTGATTACAACAATGCTTCCGATGCTGTTCTTCGCAACTGCACACCCCGCCATATCAGGGAGCGCTCTGAGGATATCGAGCTGTTTCAGGATGAAAGCGGCGCGTATTTCTTACGGCACCTCGACAAGCTCTACTACAGTTTCGGTTCCTCGAAGATCTGTATGTGCCTTTGGGATTACGATAAAAACGGCGTTGACGATCTCGCTTTCATCAGCAATTGGGGCTCCGGTGTTGTGTATCTTGAGGCGAGCGTGTTTGACTTGAGCGCAAAGTCGTTCAGGGATATAATTTATAAAAATGCGCCGAAGGATCAGCCCGCATTCTGCTTTGATTTTGACGGAGAAAGCATCTATATCGACGGAAATAAGGTCGAATACATAGGCGGCGAGTTCTATATCGGCGGCATGAAAGCCAAAGACTACCTCAAGTCTCTGTTCGATGCGGAGAATACGCCTAAGCCCGCCGAGCCGATCTTCATCACGGAAAAAACCGAGGTCATTTGGAACGACGACACCTACGCGCTCAATATCGATCGATTCTTGACCATGCTTGAGGCCGATGGCTATATCAACGCTGCCGACGGCGTTAAGCACAAGGACTACGATATCGAGAATTCGGATTTTTGCAACCTCACGCCCGAGTATTTTCGTGAAAACTTCCCCGAGATCGAAGTTTTTTGCGATCAGGAGCACCGGGGGCGCGCTTACTTTTTAAGATTTAGCGATAAGCTCTATTGCTATGAGGGCATTACCCTCAATAATATGTGCCTTTGGGACTACGACGGCAACGGCGTTGACGATCTTGCGCTCCGCTTATATAAGTTTTCCGAGGAGATCATCGCGTATCAACGGATCGAATGCCTGGATGCGATCACGGGCGAGCTCAAGCCGATCTTCGCTCGGCGCGCGGATTTTACTTCAAGCAGGTTTGTGTTCGATTATGACGGCAAAAGCATCTACGTGGATAAGCTCCCGCTCGAGTACCGCGACGGGCAAGCCTATATCGGCACGAGGTTAGCCGCCGATCACGCGCGCTCGTTCGACTGGGCGGAGCATGAGCTCATATCAAGCGAGCGGATAAGCGTTAAGGAATACGCGAACGGAAGCTCCGATAACGTTGAGCTTGCTTATTCCATCCTCAGAAGCTCAGGCTTCATTTTCGAGGACGGAAGAAGGTACACCGAGCTCGATATCAGCGATCTTTCGCTGCGCAACTGCACTTCCGACTACGTTATCGAGAAAACGGATGATATCGAGCTGTTCTATAACTATCACGATTGGAGCGCGTATTTTATAAGAGTCGGCAGCGAGCTGTACAGACACGATGCCGGCGGCGGTCACCATATCTATATGCTCCTTTGGGACTATGATAAAAACGGTGTTGAGGACGTCGTGATGGTCAGCGAAGCCGGCTCCGGAACGACCTATCAGGAAGCGGTGGTTTTCGACGTGAGCACCAAGGAATTCAAGGATATCATCCACCGCAACGTATATACGGATATCAACTTCACATTCCATTTCGACGGCGAGAATATCTATATCTACCTTAAGAAAGTGGAGTACAAGGGCGGCGAATTCTTGATCGACGGCATTATAGTTCAGGATTATAACCCCGTGCCTCCGACCAAGGAGCCCGAGATCACGCCCGAGCCTACGCCGAGCGATCATCCGGACTATGCCTACCCTGCCTTTCTCTGCATCGCGCCCGATGATTTCTCTTTCACAATACAATGGGGCGTTGGCGCGTACAGCTCGTATGACAGCAGAACCGGCAGACTCGTTAAAACCACGGACACAACCCACCCCGAGGACTATGTGACGCATTGGTCTCTCAGCAAATACCAGATAAACTGCTTCTATACCTGTTTAACTTGGCACATGGATATCTTCGGGATGCCGGATGAGTACGATCCTATAAACGATCCCGCCTCCGAATCGAAGATACAATCGGAGCCGTATGAAACGATCATACTTACCGTTCGTGCGGACGGTCGCGAAAAGACCGTCACCTGCCCCGAGATCCCGCTCGGCGATCACTACGGCTACTGCCACCATGCGTACACCTTCTACAATATGGGCGTTCGCTATATAACGGATCTGTTAATGAGATCTCCCGCATGGCAGGCGCTGCCGGAGTATGAATTTTTCTATGATTAACGCAATATCGGCCGAATTCGATTGAAAAACTCGGTTAGATATTGAAAAATCGAATGAAACATGGTATAATGCCGTCCGTAAGAGGGAGTAGCTTGCGGACGGTTTCTTTTTGAGCGTTCGCGGCGCGTTTCGTCAGTACGGGAAGATGCCGGTTTTGCCTTCCCCGGAGCGCCCAAACAAAGCGAGACTTTTACCGTGAACTCAAAACGCTTGAGCTTTCGGTAAAGGTCTTGTTTTTTCCCCGAAAGTATCGCAAACGAAAGGAGTACCCCCATGCCCTATCTCTTCTACCCCGCCGCGCTCATATTCGGCTTTATCGCGCTGATAGTCGGCGCAAACATCTTCGTTGACGGCAGCTCGTTCATCGCGAAGAAGCTGCGGATACCGCCGCTAATCGTAGGTCTAACCATCGTTGCTCTCGGAACGAGCGCACCCGAGCTTGCGGTCAGCATAACATCGGCCGCGCAGGGCGCAAACGAGCTGACGTACAGCAACGTTATCGGTTCAAACATCTTCAATCTGCTGGCCGTGCTCGGCGTTTGTGCGCTTATAAGCCCCGTGCCTGTCGAAAAGGCCGTAACCAAGCGCGATCTGCCCTTCTTTATCGCGGTTTGCATCGCGCTGCTGCTCGCCGTCGGCGGCACAGTGCTTTTCAGCGCTTCGGGCAAGAGAATGTATGAGATCGTCGGCTATGCGAACAGGCTCGTTGGCGCGTTTCTGCTCGTTGGCTTCATACTGTACACGCTCTTTCTTATCCGCGATGCAAAAAAACTCAAGCAGGAGGGCGAAGTCAAGGTCAAGTCGGGGCTTTCGCTTCCAAAGAGCATAATTTTTATTCTTGCGGGCGTTGCGCTGATAGTCGGCGGCGGTCAGGCAGTGGTGTACGGCGCAAGAAAACTTGCAAGCTCCTTCGGAATATCCGAAACGATAATCGGGCTGACGGTCGTTGCCATAGGCACCTCGCTTCCCGAACTTGTAACGAGCATAGTTGCGGCGCTCAAGGGCGAGACCGAGCTTGCTGTCGGAAACGCGGTCGGCTCAAGCATACTCAATATAATGCTCATACTCGGCATATCCTCGTTGATCCGCCCTATCGGCGTGAACCTCGCTTCCATTTTCGATACGCTCGTGATGATTGCGGCGGGAGTGCTGACGCTTATCTTCGCTTTTACCGCAAAGCGGATCAGAAGAGCCGAGGGCGCGCTTATGCTCGTTTTCTATATAGCAACCATCGTTTTCGCTTTTGCAAGAAAATAAATCTCGCTTCGATAAACGGGGATCGCTTCAAGCGGTCTCCGTTGTTATTTTTGGATAACACAAGTTTTTTCAAAAAGTGTTATTGACTGTATTAAGATAATCTGATAACATATATCATACGGTCGGGCGAATGCGGGAATACCCTTGCATGCCGCCCGAAAAAAACAAATAACGAAAGGAAAAGCCATGAAAAGAATCATTGCCGTTCTCACCTCCCTCATGATCCTCTGCTGCTCGCTGTTTGCGGTCAGCGCCGAGATCGTTTCCAACCCCGCCCCGCGCGATGCCGTTGGCATGAGCATTGCGGGCTTCACCTCCCGCGATCTATACAACAACCCCATCAACGATTCGATTTTGAACAATGCGGACGTGACCGTTATCAACTTCTGGGCAACCTGGTGCGGCCCCTGCATCGGCGAAATGCCCGATTTCCAGAGGCTTCATGAGTATTATCAGGGCACTCCCGAGGCGGACGTGCAGCTCTACGGCCTTCTGATGTATGATTATTCGGACGAGATCCCCGAGGCCATCGAGATCTGCGAGCAGTACGGCTTTACATGGCCGCATATCCTCATGACTCCGCTGTTTTACTCGATTGCGGAAGCGCTCGTTGGCGACGGCAGCGTTCCCGTTCCGCAGACCATCATAGTTGACAGGTCGGGCACCGTTCGCGCCCATAAGCGCGGCAGGTTCATCGACTATCAGGAAATGTATGAATACGTCAACGGCTGGTACGATATCATCTCCGCCGAGCAGCCCCCCGTCGTTCCCGGCGATGCGGACGGCAACGGTCAGGTGACTATCGCCGATGCGGTGCTCGTGCTGCGCCGCTCAATGAGCCTTATCGGCGAAAGCGATATCAATTTTGCGGCAGCCGACGTGGACGGCAACGGCAGCATCACCGTTGCGGATGCGGTTACCGTGCTTCGCAAGGCGATGGGGCTTTTAGAGTAAGTCCGAGCGCAAGAAACTAACATCCTGATATAAGCAACAAGCTGAGAGGCGGTTTTCCTCTCAGCTTGTTTTCGGTTATATGCGTTCAGCTTTTGTTACGCTTAAAGCGTATCTTCGCCTTGCTCCACGAGCCGTTGATAGATATCCATAATGAAGACCTGTTCGAAGTTCTGCTCGCCGTTCTCAACGTAGAACCACTGGTAGCCGTTCTTATACATACCAACCATGTCATCGACCGTCAGCTCGTTGCCGGATTGATCGTAGAGCTTGAGCCTGCCGTCCGAAACGGCCTGAGTAATGATTTCAAACTCATATTGAAAGGGAATCTCATCATAGTTGTACGCATTGTACTTTTCGTTAAAATCAACGATTAGCTTCATTAGCTTCTCTGCCTTGTCATCGCTTACACCAACGAAGAGCTTGGGGGTTATGCCTTCGAAGGAATATTCGCCGTAGTAATAGTATTTATCGAGCGACTTGCAGAAACGGTAGATATCCAGTCCGATAACTGTGGATGCATTCTCGATGGGTTCTTTTGCCTCGATGCATTCCGCGAGCAGGGTGCAGATTTCGCCCGCCATCCTGCTGTATTCCTTATCGGTTGAGGCATTGCTGTTTACGGGGCTTGCGGAGCCTTCAAGCTGCAGCCCGTGTTCAAGTATCTTGCCATCCTTAAGAACGATGAAGCGGCCTTCAAGCTGTGCAAAGCTTGCGTTCTTGAGCATCGTTATGAACTCGCCGTAGTCCTTATGCGACCTTGTTTTCTCGTCCATAAGCTTCATGAAAAGCTCGGTGCTCTTGGGAAGATGCTTGCCAAGATAAATGAGCGAAACATGGTCGTAGGTGGGCGAAGCGAGCGTCAGCGTGTAGCCGTAGCTGCTCGACCATTCGTCCGAATTGAATATCGGAGCGGAATCGTAGACGCAGGGGTGGTATCCCAAATTGTTGCTTGCCGCCGAGATGAATATGCGGGCGCGCTCAATGGAGCTGAGGGATGCGAGCTCATCAAGAAGCGTTTTGTTGAACTCGGAGCCGAGGTTCAGAGGATAGATGACCTTGCCGTTCTTAAAGCGATCGAGCGAGCCGAGTGCATCGATGTATTCCTTGTTGTCCTCAACGTCCTCAAGGGCGATACGACCCTTTGCTGTTGCCTGCCCAGAGTAATTATTGCCTGTAACGCCCCATTTGGTGCCGTCCTTTAGGGTTATCTCGATCTTCTTTGTATAATCGCTATCGATATATCTTTCAAAGAGCATTGAAACGCCATCGTCCGAATTATCCTTCGAGTTTTTGGCAAGCGTTGATGCGGAAAGAAGAACTGCGCTGTCGGTATGCTTAACGTTGAATGCCTTGGAGCTGCCCCTTGATTGGCTGCCCGAAGAGAAAAACGCATAGCTGTAGTAATCCGGCTGTGAGTTCAGTCCGAAATGCTCATCCTTAATGCGAACGTAATCGATATTCTCCACGGAGAAATCAAGCTTTTCCCACTTCTTATCGGCGATCATTGCGATAAGTATAGCCGCACCGAATACAACGAGCACCAGCGGCAGGAAAACGAGCTTTTTGAGCGCGCGAATGAAGCTTCGCTGCGATATCCACATAAAGATGAAATACGCGATAAGCATGGGTATGCACGCATAGACGATGCAGAGATACCAGCTTGAGGATTCATACTTCGGACCACTCTGATAATAGTGCATAAATTCGCCGCGTTCAAAGATGATGGTCGCTATTATGCCCACGCAAGCGGCAACGCCGAGGCCGATAAGCACATTTATAGCTTCAGTCCTTGCGGGCTTTTGGAAAGTCTCCACGCGGGATTTGCCGTAGGCGATGTATGCAAGCACGATCAGAAGCAGGGCAAACAGGATCGAAACGATCAATTTGAAGGTCTCAAGCCCGTTAATTCCGAGCGGGAAGAGGAGCTCGAGCGTATCCATGCCGCGATACCTGATATAGGCTTCAAAGCCAATGAAGAGTATCGGCAGGCCGATAACAACGCCGAAAGCGGCAAGCACGGAGAACACGCGGTTTACCACGGAAGCGATGATAACTATGATGCAGTAGCTCGTAACGCCGGAGATCACCGATTTGATCATGGATGCGGCGGACATTCCAAAGCCATCCGGAAGCGAGGTGCTGCTCATAGCAATTCTCAGTCCTTCACCGATGAAAACGCCGATGAAGTTTGCGATAAAGATAATCGCAGCCCAGGTCATGACAGCCGCAAAATGGCAGGCAAACATGGTGCGCTTGGCGATCGGAAGGCTGTTTCTGAAATCCCAGTTCTTTCTATGCACGTGCGTGAAAAGGAAGCTCAGCGCACTTGCGAAGAAATAGAGCGTGAAAATATCGGGATGCACGCGGTTCATGCCGAAGCCGAACAGAAGCACGAGGGGTGAGCTCGGTGCACCTTCGCCGAATTCGCCCATTATGCCGTAAAAAAGCTGGAGCGCGGCGCATACTATGCCCAATACCATGAGCTCCTTGAAGAGCTCCTTATAATAGCTGCCGCTGAAAAGCGATGCTTTTGCTTTAAAAAGTTTCATTTTTCCCTCCTCAGTCGATCTCGTCGAACTTATAGCCCATGACGTTCATTTCGTAGGTGAATACCTCCTCGAGCGAGAGCGGCAGCACCTCCATAAGCACGGGCTTCATGGCGTTCAGCTTCGCTTCAGCATCGTCGCGGTCGCCCTTGAGGATAAGGGTAACGACCTTGCCCGCCTTGGTGAAGGAAAGCAGCTCGAGCCCCGCAGCAGTGAAGTCCTCGCGGGAATGCTCCTGATCGAATGCAAGCTGAACCTTGAAGAGCTTGGTCTTGAGATCGGAAACATCGCTCTGAAGAACGATCTTGCCCTTGTAGACCATGGCGAGCTGATCGCAGGTGTCCTCGAGCTCGCGAAGCGAATGGCTTGTAACGATGATCGTGGTTCCGTTGTCGCAAACCTCGCGATAAAGAAGCTTCTTCGCAACGTTGCGGGCGATGGGATCAAGGCCGTCGAAGGTTTCGTCGAAAAGGATGATATCGGTGTTGCACGCAAGCGAGAGTATGGTTTGGGACTGCTTGGTCATGCCCTTACTCATCGCGCGCACCTTGAGCGAGGGCTTCAGATTGAAGATGCCCGCAAGATGCTCAAACTTTTCAAACGAAAAATTCTTGTAAACCGAAGCGTAGAACTGCGCCATGCGCTTCAAGGTTGCGCCGTTTGAAACAAGGCGCATAAGGT
This sequence comes from uncultured Eubacteriales bacterium, assembly GCA_902794055.1. GTDB lineage: Bacteria > Bacillota > Clostridia > Christensenellales > CAG-138 > PeH17. The sequence continues at coordinate 9,967 of CADBGC010000067.1, forward strand.
CCGATGAAAACACGAGGTTCTCTTTGGCCTTGGGGTTATCGTAAACCTCCTCGCCGTTTATCTTAACCGAGCCTTCATCGGGCAGATAGATGCCGGAAATGAGCCTCAAAAGGGTGCTCTTGCCCGCGCCGTTTGCTCCGACCATGCCGAAGATGCAGCCATCGGGGATGGTGCAGGTCATGCTGTCAAGAGCCTTGACGGAGCCGAAGCCCTTGGAAAGATTTGTGATCTCTATCATTTTTTTACTCCCTCTATAACAGTATTGGCAGGCACTCCCCCGCCCTCCGCATACGCGGTCTTTACCGCGCTGATCACTTCGCTTTCGTTAATGCCCGAAAGCTTGAGCTCACGTGCGAGCTGTTCGACCCTTTCGATGAGCTCTCGGCGCATGGTGCGAAGCTTGGTTTCGGCATCTTTGGAAACGAACCTGCCGTTTCCGGGCACCGAATAGCAAAGCCCCCTGCGCTCGAGCTCAGCATACGCCTTTTGAAGCGTGTTCGGGTTGACCGAAAGCTCCATTGAAAGCTGGCGCACCGAAGGTATCTGCTCGTCCGCCTTGAATTCGCCGGTGAGTATGCCGCGCTCGACCTGCGCGATCACCTGCTCATAGAGCGG
>CADBGC010000068.1 GCA_902794055.1 uncultured Eubacteriales bacterium
AGTGGATGCGGTCGATAAGCTCGCCCTCGTGGTTGGACTGAAAAAACTCGACCTCGGCGCCTTTTTCCGCGCGGTATGCGCCAAGCTCGACCATGATCTCGTCGAGCGTTTTTCTTCCGTAGATCTCGGGTTTTCTTCTGCCGAGCAGATTCAGATTCGGGCCGTTTAAAACGAGCAGCTTCATATTAATTCCAATCCTTGGGCACAAAAAGCCTTTCATAGTCGCGAACTGCGTAGCGGTCGGTCATGCAGGCGATATAGTCTGCGGCAACGCGCTCCGCGCCGTCCTCCTCAATGTTTTTTTTGAAATCATCGGGAAGGGTGTCGATGTTCTTGAGGTAATGGCGGTACAGCGTTTCCACAACGCCGAGCGCCTTGCTCTCCTCCGCCTTTGCGCGAGGGTCGTGGTAGAGGTTTTCAAAAAGATAGTCGCGCAGCCTGTCGAATTCCTGCATCATCTCATCGCTCATGCGAACGAAGGGCTGGGAGAAGCTCACGGAGAGTATGTCCATAATAAGCGCGTTTATGCGCTCGCCGTGCGTTTTGCCGATCTTTTCGATGCAGCTTTTGGGCAGCATTTCGTTTGAAAGCAGCCCGGCTCTGATCGCATCGTCTATATCGTGGTTGACGTAAGCTATACGATCCGCAAGGCTTACAACATAGCCTTCGAGCGTGCACGGCTTGCCGCTTTTTTTATGGTTGAGTATGCCATCGCGAACCTCATAGGTGAGGTTGAGACCGATGCCGTTTTCAAGCTTTTCAACCATGCGAAGACTCTGAACATTGTGCTCAAAGCCGCCCGGAACGAGCGCGTTCAGCACCTTTTCTCCGGAATGCCCGAAGGGGGTGTGTCCAAGGTCGTGTCCCATCGCTATTGCCTCGGTAAGATCCTCATTGAGCATTAGTGCGCGGGAGATCGTGCGCGCTATCTGAGACACCTCAAGGGTGTGGGTAAGCCTCGTGCGGTAATGATCGCCCACGGGGGAGAGAAAGACCTGCGTTTTATGCTTGAGCCGACGGAAGCTCTTGCAATGGATTATCCTGTCGCGGTCGCGCACGAACGCGGTTCGAACGGGGCAGGGCTCAAGCGGAAGCTCCCTTCCGCGCGTTTCGCTCGAAAGCGCAGCATACGGGGAAAGCATCTGCCTTTCACGCTGCTCGATAATCTCGCGGTAGTTCTTTTGCATACTCTCCTCCTTAATAAAAGATTTGATGTTATCGTCTCGAAGCGGAGCTGTTCATCTTAACTCTGAATATTCTGGCGAAAACATTGCTCTTCGGCAGGAACTCAAGATCGCTTGCGTTGAACGGGCGAAGCAGGATCATTGCAGCGAGATAGACTAAAACGCCAATTCCAACGGCGATGATGGTGCCGATCGTGGGATGCCCGGCGGATGAAAGGAAGCTGTATGCCGCATACACTGCGCCGCCCATGAGCAAGCTTGCAAAAACGGGCTTAATGAAGGTGTCCGCATAGCTTATCCTCATCTGCGTGTAATGAAGAACGAAGAATATGTCGCCGATGGCGGCGATCGCATAGCAAAGCACCGTGGAGAGCGCCGCGCCGAGGATGCCCATATTGGTGAACTTCATAAGAAGAATCATGCTGATGATCTTTACCGCACCGCCGATCGCGAGGAAGAATACGGGGATGCGCGGCTTACCCATGCCCTGGATAACGCCTGTCAGCGTTTGCACGATGGAGAGGAACAGCACGCCGATGGAGGCATAGCGCATGATGCTTCGAGCCACATCCTGTATTCTAACGCCGTTTATGAGCTCTTTGCTTACTCCCAAACTGCCTTTATACAGCAGGGTCTCCATGATCGGCCCGCCAAGCACGAACAGACCGGCGGCGCAGGGGGCGCCGATGAAAAGGGCGAGCTTCAGACCGGTCGCGCTCGCGCGGTGTACGGTGCGCCGATCGCGATTTGCAACAGCCTGCGATATGGCGGGAACAAGGCTCATCGACAGCGCGAGCGTCAGCACAGCAGGCATATTGATAAGCGGGTTGACATTGGCGGTCAACAGACCGAACGACAGATTGGCAGCTGAATCTGCGGCCTCAGCGGTCATTCCAGCAACAGTCATAAACTTATCGGTCAGTATCCTGAGTATCAGCGCGGAGTCCGCAAGCGCCGTGAGCGGCATAACGGATGCGCCAATGGTTATAGGGATGGCAATGACGAGCAGCTTCTTCAATATTGAGGAGGTTTGCTCGCTGCCATGCATCAGCTCGGTGCCGCGCGAAGAAACGGAAAGGGTGCCGCGCTTTAGCTTGAAATCATAGTAAAGCTTTATAAAGATAAGCGCGGCAAGCTCAGAGATGCTGACGCCGGCAAGAGCGCCGATCGCAGGAACCTCAATGCGGTCGGGATACTTGCTGAACAGCATGGCAGCAAGCGCATAACCGAAAATGAATTTGACGAGCTGCTCTATGATCTGGCTTATCGCCGTTCCGGTCATGCGCTGCATACCCTGAAGATAGCCCCTGTATGCGCACATCACGGAAACGAAGAACAGCGCGGGCGAGAGTGCAACGAAGGAGTATTTTGCGATCGGCCTGTCGACAGCATTGGCGATAACGCCGGAGAATGCAAACAACAGGATCGTGGTCACGATACCTATACCAATAAGCAGCTTCATAGCCGCTGAAAACACTCTTTTCGCTCCCTGCGGATCGCCAAGCGCCAAACGCTCGGAAACGAGCTTGGAGATCGCGGTCGGAAGACCTGCGGAGGATATGACCAAAAGCCAAGAATATATCGGATAGGCTACCTGATAGTAGGCCATACGCTCGGTGCCTATCAAATTTACGAGCGGTATGCGATAGATCGCGCCTAAGACCTTAACGATGAGTCCGGCTATGCCGAGTATCGTTGCTCCTTGAACGAAGGAGGTTTTTTTGCTTTGTTCCATTAACCGTTTATCACGCAAACTGAAATTTAAAGCCTGCATGATTCTCCTTTCAACAACTTTTTGCATTTTTGTGGAAACAAATCACAATCATATTATACCATATCAAAACGCAATATGCTATATCCTTCGGATAAAAATATATATTAAAATCAACGCTTTTACGATATGAAGTTCCTAAAAACGAAAAAAAGCTTCGCTTTGGAAGCAGTTTTTCGATTGATTCTATATCAAAAGATCGCTGTTTGCATCTGTTTGGACAACTGTTCAGCGCTTCTTGCCTTTCCTGCGGTCATCGGTTCGTGAACCGCCGCTTTTCGTCCGCGAAGCCGCCGCCTTTGTGCGACCGTCGGTTTTTCGATTATCGCCGCGCTTCTCGCCGCCTCTGCCGCTTGAGGGCCTATTGGAAATGCGGCTCGAGCTTGCATCCGCGCCCTCGGGCGGAACGAGGCAGTTTTTGCCGTAGCCGATCAGGTCGTCGCGGTCCGCTTTCCTCAAAGCCTCGCGAACGAGCGGGCGGTTCTTCGGTATGAAATATTGCATCAGCGCGCGCTGCATCGCCTTCTCGCGCGGATCGCGGGGTATGTAAACGCTCTTCATCGTGCGCGGATCAAGCCCTGTATAAAACATGCAGGTGGAAAGCGTGCCGGGCGTGGGGTAGAAGTCCTGCACCTGCTCGGGGCGCTGACCGCTCGATTTGAGATACTGCGCAAGCGCGATGGCGGAATGGAGAGTGCTTCCGGGGTGGCTGGACATGAAGTAGGGCACTATGTACTGCTCCATGCCGAGGCTCTTGTTCAGTGCCATATACTTCGCGGCAAATCGTTCGTACAGTCCGCCGCCGGGCTTGTTCATACATTCAAGCACGCGGTCGTCTATATGCTCGGGTGCGACCTTGAGCTGACCGCTGACGTGGTGCTTTATGAGCTCGCGGATAAAGGTGTCGTCCTTATCATACATCAAATAATCGTAGCGTATGCCGCTTCGAACGAAAACCTTTTTAACGCCGTCGAGCCTGCGAAGCTTGCGCAGCAGCTCCACGTAATCGCGGTGATCCACGGTCATATTCTTGCAGGGGGTATAACCCAAACAGCTCCTGTCCTTGCAAACGCCCTTTGTTAGCTGCTTCTTGCAGGCGGGGAAGCGGAAATTAGCGGTAGGGCCGCCAACGTCGTGAATATAGCCCTTGAAATCGGGCTGCTTTATAAGAACCTTGGCTTCCTCAATAAGCGAAGCATGGCTTCGCGCCTGTATCACGCGCCCCTGATGGAAGGTCAGCGCACAGAAGGCGCATTGACCGTAGCAGCCGCGGCAGCTGACAAGCGAAAACTTCACCTCGTCGAGCGCGGGGATATGCTCTTTATAGCTCGGATGCGGCAGACGGGTATAGGGGAAGGAATACACTTCGTCCAGTTCCTCGGTCGAAAGCGGGGGAGCGGGCGGGTTGACCACAAGATAGCTTTCACCGTGCTTTTGAACCAGCCGTTCGCCGCTTATCGAATCCTGTTCGCGGTACTGCGCCATGAACGCCTCACAATAGGCTTTTTTATCGCGGCAAACGCTTTCAAACGAGGGGATCTCGCGGTATTCGTAAACCAGCTCGAGGCTCGGCGCAAGATACGCCGTACCGGGGATATAGGTGATATCGTGAACGTTCAGCCCGCCGTCGAGCGCTTCGGCAAGATCGACCGTTTGCTTCTCGCCCATGCCGTAAACGAGCAGATCAGCGCCCGAGGAAACGAGCACGGTGGGCAGAACCTTGTCCGCCCAATAATCGTAATGTGCAAAACGCCGCAAACTTGCTTCGATGCCGCCGATCACTATGGGCATATCCTTGCCGTATGCCTTGCGTATCAGCGCGCAGTATGCATTTACCGCCCTGTCGGGGCGCTTTCCGGCATTGCCTCCGGGGGTGTAGGCATCGGTACTCCTCGGCTTCTTTGCAACGGTGTATTTATTCACCATCGAATCCATGTTGCCGGAGTTCACGAGAAAAGCAAGGCGCGGCTTCCCGAAAACCGTAACAGAATCGGCATTTTTCCAGTCGGGCTGTGCGATTATGCCAACGGAATAACCACGCGAAAGCAGCATCCTGCCGATTATCGCCGTGCCGAAGGAGGGGTGATCGATATACGCATCGCCGGTAACTATAACAAAATCGGGCGAGCGTTTTCCGCATTGGGAAAAAAGCTCGTCCGAAGAGAGCGGAAGAGGCCGAAGCCCGTTCTGTTCGTTTTTTGCTTTGCTTTCGCCTGCCATACCTTAGCCTTGATAATATCAACTGCCCCAATTATAAAGCAGAAGGACGAAAAAGGCAAGCGTTGGAGATTGAGTGCGCTCAGTTAGTCGAGTCGGGCGCATTGTGCGTGTTGTCAAAAACTGTGAAGCCGAGCAGCTTTATGCGCGTACCTACGGTATAAAGGCTTTCGCCCGTTTCTTCATCAATACCGGCGATGCTGTGCATATCTGAAACAGTGTAAAGGATCGCTCTCCACTCGACCGTTCCGCCGTCCTTCACATGATAACGAATCGGGATAAGCATCAAAACCAGAACCACTACGCAAACGATGAGAATGATTTTGCGCCGCTTTTTCTTCACATCAGCCTTGCGATATTTCTCGTACATATCCATGGTTTACGGCTCCTTTGCTTATTGAATGGAAAACGGGCGATCACTCGTTTTCATCACTCATTATACCATAATAGTGTCCACATTACAATGAAAACGGCGCTGATAAAGCCGCAATGCCAAAGCGGTGAAAAGCGGGGGATAGCAAGAGCAAATAGGCGCAGCGTGACGTTCTATAGATCACTCTTTCGGCTTTGGCACCGCATACAGCGCGGGAATCATCGGGTACGGCGTTTTCGCGATCTCCTCGCGGCGAACAGCGGCACCGTTCTTTCTGTACTCGGCATAGGTCTGATAAACTCTGCCCCGAATGGCATCTCGTATGCGAACGCATTCGCCCTCCGAAAGCGAATCGTCGATAATGAACTCGGGTTCGCTCGGCTCCGTGACCTCAACAAGCTCGGAGATTATCGCGATCTCGTCGTATTCATCGGGGAATGAGCCTCCGTAGATCTCGCAGCTTAGGCATTTCTTTTCATCGTCCGTCCACATGAAGATATAGATCGTTTCATCCGTGCTGTTTTTGATAACAAGATCGGCGCTGCCCCAGCTTAATGCGGCATCGCGCCCGCCCTCGATATAGGCAACCTTCCTTGAGTGACCGATCCTTTCGGTGGCTTCAAGCCCCGCCATCAGCGCGCAGTTATAGAGCGTTGTGCTGATCTGACAGATGCCGCCTCCGTACTGCTGCTCGGTTTTCTTACCTCCGCTTGCAAAGGCCGTACCGGTTTGCCAGCCGTTTTCCTTCGTGCGTTCGCCGAGAACTTCGTTGCATGAGAGCGATTCGCCGGGTTCGAGCGAACGCGCATTCATAAGTGCGGCACCTTTTTTGATATTATGAACCCTTCCCGAAGCGGACAGAGAAGCGCTGTTATAAGAAGTTGAAAACACGGCTCGTCTGACCGGAAGGACGGGGGCCTCGGCGCTCGCATTCACGGCATTTACACTCAGCTCCGCCTCGCGCACTCCGGCAAGGATGATCCTTGCGGTTTCTTCCCTGTCAAGCCTTGCTCCATCGATAGGCGCGGTAACGATGAATCTTGAATTCCTTTCAAGCTCGTTCGCATCAAGCCCCTCTGCGGCGGTGGTTCTCAAAAGCTCCGCATCCCTCGGCGGGCGGTCAATATCCTCGGCGATAGCATCCACGGCGGCTTTCAGCCTTCGATCGTCCTTGGGGCGAATATCGACCGAATAATCTCCCATGCCGCCTTTCAGCGCTTTTGATAAAGCCTCATCCAGATCGCTTTCAAGCGTCAGATCGCTTCCGTTCAGCACGAAACGCTTTCCCGCGTGGTTCAGCACGCATTCATATTCGCTCATCATGCGTTCCACCTCGCCCGAAAGCCTGCTCTTCGCCTCGGCTTCGTCCAATCCTCCGATATCCACGCCCATCACGACCGTGCCGCCGTCGAAGGTGTCCGCTCTGCGCCCGCCCGTGTTTCTTGCGCTCGGAAGCTCCGTCTGCTCTGCTTTTGCGCCGCCGCCGAGCTTGCCCGTCTCGTTTCCGGTTTCTCTGAAGGCGAGGACGGCTATGGCGGCTGTTATGAAAAGAACTGCCGCCGCCATGCAGGCTAAGATCAGCCTTATCCCGTGTGCCCCTTCAAAGCCGCGCTTCGATCCAAGTCCGTTTGCATTGTCATCGGCGAGCTGATCGCCGAAACGGTTTTTATCCATATTTCGCTCCTTCTCGTTTTCTTATTATTCTGTTGAATCGAAGGCAAAAATATGATATAATCCAAAAGGTTGATTTAGAAGCATATCAAATCTCCCTCATGCATCTGATTTCGATCCGCTCTGCGGATGGAGATAATAAAAGAATCGGAGGAAAAACATGAAACAGACCCTTAAGCGTGTGCTTGCGATAGCTCTTATCGCGGCAATGGCTTTCTCCGCATTTGCGTTCAAGGCGTCCACGGACAGCGTGAATGCCAAGACGAATGCGCCCGAAGCCGAGCAAGCTTCCCGCCCCGTGGTGACCGACCCGAGCGAGATCGTTTCGATCATCGTTAAGCTCGAGGACGAGCCCGTTCTTGCACGCATGAGCGTTAAGGACAGCCGCTCCGCAGATGCAAGCAGCGAGCTCAAGCAGAAGCAGGAGAAGGTCATCTCCGCCATCGCTTCCAAGCTCGTTAAGGATGAAGCCTTCAAGGTGGATTATCAATATACCCTTCTTTTCAACGGCTTCTCCTTCCACGGCGAATACCGCCTGATCGACGAGATCAAAGCCCTTCCCGGCGTTGCGAACTGCTACCGCAGCAACGTTTATCAGGTTCCCGAGGACGTAAAGCCCGAAGGTGAGGACGACAGGCTCAGCACCTCCGTGGGCTGGATAAATGCGGATGATATGTGGGCGCTCGGCTACACCGGCCAGGGCCAGACCATTGCGGTCATCGACACGGGTATAAAAACCTCCCATCCGAATTTCGCAGCCGCGCCTCAGGACCCGCATTTCACCGCGGCAAATATCCAGACCATACTCGATCAGTACGATCTTTGCGCAGAGCAGCGCTTCAACGGCACCCTCACCGGCGCCCAGCTCTACTACAGCGCGAAGCTCCCGTACACCTTCAACTACTATGCCGGCAATCTCAACGTTGGCCATTCCGATGCGCGAAGCGACCACGGCACCCACGTCAGCTCCATCTGCGCGGGTAACGACAACAGCGCAAGGGGCGTTGCATACAACGCTCAGATCGTCACGATGCAGGTGTTCCAGAATGGCGGAGCCGAATGGTCCACCATCATGGCGGCGCTTGAGGACTGCGCGTATCTCGAGGTCGATGCCGTAAACATGAGCCTCGGTGCGGACTGCGGCTTCACCGAGGAGGACGAGGATATGGATGCCGCCTACGCTCTGCTTTCTCAGCACGGCGTGAACGTGGCGGTTGCCTCGGGCAACAGCGGCACCACCGGCAGCGGCAACAACTATTCGAGCAATACCCCCACTCTGAATATCGATAACGGCCTCACCTCCACTCCCGGCACCAATCCCGGCTCGCTCTCCGTTGCCGCAAGCTCCGACAGCGCGGCGGCCTCCGTTACCTATTTCAGCAGCAGGGGCACCACCTCCGATCTTAGGATCAAGCCCGAGATCATGGCGCCCGGCGACAACATCAATGCGGCCACCGACTCCTCTTACTCCGGCGGAAACTACGGCAGCAAGAGCGGCACGAGCATGGCGTGTCCGCATATCGCGGGCGGCATGGTGCTTGTCAACCAGTACGTAAACGCCAACTTCCCGAATCTGAACGAAACTCAGAAGATGCGCATGGTCAACACGCTTCTTATGAGCACCGCCGTTCCCTCCAAATCGGGCGGCACTCCCTATCTCGTTCGCGCACAGGGGGCGGGTCAGGCCGACCTTACCGCCGCGATCAACACCAAGGCGTATCTCGAGGTTCCCGGACAGCTGCGCCCGAAGCTCGAGCTTGGCGACGATGACGATTACTCAGGAATCTTCAGCCTCAGCTTCGACGTTGTGAACTTCGGCAACACCGCGCTCACCTACACCGTGAACCCCTACGTTCTCACCGAGAGTACACAGCTTAAGAGCATCGGCGGCCGACAGCTCTACTGCATGACGGATTCGGCGCTGAACATCACCGATAACGTTACCGTGACCAAGCCGAGCACCGTCACCGTTCCCGCGAACGGTCGAGCCACCGTAAACGTAACGATCAACGTCAGCCCCTACGCTTCGTATCTCAACGAGCGTTTCCCCAACGGTGCCTATATCGAGGGCTACGTCACTCTCGACGGCACAGTTGATCTCTCCATTCCCTTCCTTGGCTTCTATGGCGATTGGGAGAAGGCGGCGGTATTCGATCGCGAGTACTACTACGATGCCTATCTGCACACCAACACGCTTCCCGGTGAATGGGGCGTGAACACCGCCAAGGCGGGCGACAAGCTCCTCGGTGTCAACCCCTTCGGCACCACCACAGATTTCTATTTCGACCGCGCTTCGATCAGCCCGAACAACGACGGCGTTATGGATGCCATCGACGATGTTCGCACCTATCTTGTGCGCAGCTGCGAGACCTTCCGCTATGAGATCCTCGATGCGCAGAGCGGCTCTCAGCTCTACGTTAAGGACATCCCGTTCATGATAAAGGGCGTTGAAAACAGCTGGCTCTCCCAGGTCGAGCCCGTCGGCTCCACCGAAGAGAGCGCCATCGATGCATGGAACGGCGACGGCCTTGCAAACGGCTCAAGCGTTATCCTTCGCATGACAGGCTTCATGCAGAGCTGGGATGAGTTCGATCCCGCCGCGAATGAGAACGCGATCTGGGAGATCCCCGTAACCATCGATATTCAGGAGCCCGAGGTCGTGTACTGGAATATGCAGAACGGACGGCTCGCGCTCTATGTTTCCGACAACCACTATGTCGCCTTCGCGGGCGTTTACTCCAATGCGGCCTGCACCCAGCTCATCGCTTCCCAGAGCGTTGAGGAGCGTCAGCGCGGCGCACTGAGCATGCTCGAGTTCAACGTCGGCAATCGCGAAACCGTTTACGTGAAGCTCGGCGACTATGCGGGCAACAGCATCATCGCCACCGTCACCGAGGGCGAGGGCGGCTCGCTCGATCCGGTCGATCTTGAGGGCATCAGCTTCGAGACCAGCGGCCTCGAGATCTACGAGGGCTTCTCCGGCGAGCTCAACCTCATCCGTGAGCCTGCGAATGCAAACAGCTTCGACGTGGTTTGGACGAGCGCAAATGAGAGCATCGCCACCGTTACCGGAGGCCTGCTCAGGGCGACCGTTACCGGCGTGAACGAGGGAACCACCACCGTCACTGCGACCGCGACCGACCGCAACACCAATCAGGTGTTCACCGCGACCGCAACGATCGTTGTAAACGATTATCCCTCCCTCAGCGAGGCGCTGAACGCATCGGGCAGCAATATAGCCTTCACGGATGATTTCGAAGTATGCGTCTGACGGGTGACCGTAGAGCATCTTTTCGCCGTTAAGGATATAGACC
>CADBGC010000069.1 GCA_902794055.1 uncultured Eubacteriales bacterium
TCTTTATCTTCTTTTCCATGGCCATCGGTCTTGCGCTCGGCATGGGCTTCATCGGTCTTGCGCTGATCGGCTTCGTGCTCGTTGTTCTCACGCTTGCTGCGGTCAGCGTTTCGGGTCTCGGCAGCATACTGAACCGCGAGCAGGAGCTTCGCATAACTATACCCGAGGATCTGAACTACAACGGCCTGTTTGACGATCTCTTCACCGCCTACGCAAAAAAGACCGAGCTGCGACGCGTTAAAACCGTGAACATGGGCACGATGTATGAGCTTTGCTACCGCATAGTGCTTAAAAAGAGCGATAAGGAAAAGGAATTTCTGGATGCTCTGCGCTGCCGCAACGGCAATCTGACGATCAAGCTCGGCATGGTTCAGAGGGAAAAGAACGAGCTTTAAGCCTCGCTCCGTCCGCCCCACGCAAAATATATTGTCAGTCGTGCAATATTTGCCCGCATTGGCGCATTATCACGGTAAGAGCATGCAGCTTGCAGCACACGGATGCGCTCCCTCCCCCCAATAAAAAACAGCGGAGGCTGCTTGGAATTATGCAAATGATCGATCTTGCGCACACCAATATTATCCTTCATCCGCAAATAGAGGATGAATCAATAAGCGAGCCTTGTTCCGAGGTGCGCGTCGGCTTTAGAGAGTTCGACCGGCGCGCACCCTCCTCCATTGAAAAGGCGCTTTACGGCGCCAAGCCCTGCGTGACCTTCGAGGTGTTCGTTGAGCGGGGCTCTTCATTCTTCACTTCATCATGGCTTTGTTACTGAGCCGCCCCCTCCTGAGCTCGGTATCAAGCGGCGCGCGATCAGTCCGTTTCGTGCGTTCGGCCCTTCGCAAAAGCGAGGGGTCTTTTTTTGGGGAAGTGAAATTCGGCTTCGCCGAGTGAAATCCGCTTCGCGGATGAAATCGCCTTACGGCGGTTAATGTGGAAACGCCATCGGCGTTTCTATCTTTATAGCCGAAAACCGCAGGGGTTTCGATTCAGCTGCGCCGCAGGCACTATTCAGCTATCCCGCAGGCACGATCCCGCCTTCCGCATTGATTGACATTTCCTCATTTTCAAGTTAAAATATAAATTGGATAATAATAGATAATTCGTTTTTTATATCGGGCGCGCTGCCCCCAAAGAAAGGAGTACCACCCAATGAAAAAACCCTCGTTTTTCCGCATTATCGCGCTCGCATCGGCGCTGCCCCTTATTTTGCTGCTCGTTTCCTGTATTCAAAATGATTTTCCCGTTCCGCTCATGCTTCCTCAGACCCCTCCCGCCGCGCATGGTTCTCCCGAGCGGAGCGGCGATCCCGTCCGCCTCACGCCCGAGCCGCCCGTCACAGCCGCGCCCGCAAACACCAATTTCAGCAAGCATGAATTCGAGCTGCTCTCCGCTTTCCTCGAGCAGACCGATGAAAACGGCTTCAAAAACGGCGAAAACATTAGCGATATCTATAAAAAGGATGACCCCACCACCTGGGGTAATTGTATCAAATGGATAAAGATCGATGGTCTGAAATACGTTAGCGAGCTCGATTTTCAATTTGCTTTCATTGTGGGCAAGCTGGACGTTTCGGGCTTTGAGCACCTTGAGTATCTCTCATGCAATGCAAACCGCATAAGCGGGCTGAAGGTGGACGGCTGCACCGCGCTCAAAGAGCTTTACTTCGGAAGGGCTGTGACGTGGGACGTCAGCCCGGCATCGTCTTTATTTTCAAGTTCATCTGTTCCGATCTCTTCATTATTCGAATTAACGCCCGATATCGCGTTATCATCTCAAGCAACGATCTTCGCCCCCCCGTCCGAAACGCACTCTTTCGCCATGCCCGATATTTCCACCTGCACCGCGCTCGAGGTGCTGAGCTTCCCCGGCATCGGAGCGGGCGCGCTCGACCTTTCGGGCCTTGGAAGGCTGAGAGAGCTGAACTGCGCGTTCAACGGCCTCGGCGAGCTCGATCTTTCCGGCTGCCCCGAGCTTACCGAGCTTACCTGCGCCTCCAATTCGCTCACAAGCCTCGATCTTTCGCTCTGCCCGATGCTCGAATCACTCGACTGCCGTGACAACAGGCTGAGCGAGCTTGACCTTTCCTTCTGCCCCAAGCTTTCAGGGCTCGAATGCGGTTCGAACGCGCTGACGAAGCTCGAGCTTTCTACCAACGCCGCCCTTCAGTATATCTCCTGCTACTTAAATGAGCTTACGGAGCTGACTCTTCCCTCCCCCGCCTCCGATCTGGGGGTCCTGAGCTGCCAAAACAATATGCTCGCATCGCTCGAGCTTTCATCCGCAGAAAACCTCTATTCCCTCTCCTGCGGCGGCAATCCGCTGACGGAGCTTGACCTTTCGGGCTGCCCCAAAATCTATTCGCTCGATATCAGCCATTGCCCCGAGCTCGGCTCGCAGGACTTTTCCGCCCTTGCCGAGCTTAACACTCTCAATTGCGAGGACTGCGGCTTTACTCAGCTCGATCTTTCAAGCAACCCAAGCCTTGGTAAGCTGAACTGCGCCGGCAACGCGCTGAGCACGCTCGACCTCTCCTCCTGTACCGAGCTATACTTCCTTCGCTGCGAAAGAAACGCGCTCACCGAGCTCGACCTTTCCGCCGTGAGCGGGCTTGAGCAGCTTTACTGCGGCGAAAACAAACTCACCTCGCTCGATGTTTCGGGCTTGCTCGCTCCCATCTCAGTCGACTGCTCCGGAAACGAGCTGACCGAGCTCAAGCTTTCCCGTTCGTTATTTGAGTTCAACTGCTCGGATAACGCGCTCACCGAGCTCGACCTTTCCGTATTGACCAACGCCCATACGCTGAACTGCGGTAAAAACAAGCTCCGCTCGCTCGATCTTTCAAATTGCTTATCGCTGGGCAATCTTTCATGCGGGGAAAACGAGCTTACGGAGCTGCTGCTTCCCGCAAACGGCGAGATCTACGAGCTGAACGCAAGCTCCAACCTGCTTGAAACCATCGACCTTTCCGGCAATCAGAATATCCTTATTCTCGATCTGAGCAAAAACAGGCTGCCTTCGCTCGAGCTTTCGGGCTTCGTTTCGCTCGAAGAGCTTGATTGCAGCGGCAACGCGCTTGCCTACCTCAGCCTTCGCAATTGCTATTCGCTGCAAATGCTGGACTGCCGCGAAAACGAGCTCACCGTGGTGAACTGCGAGAACTGCTCGAACCTTACTTCGATCGAGACCGATGACGGAGTGAATATAGTGTTCAGGTGAGCTATATTAGTGAATGATGAACAATGAATAGTGAATAGTTGTGGTTGAAATTCCAAAGGAATTTCTATGGTCTTTTGTAAAAAGGAGTTTTAAATGAGAAAAGGAACCCTTCGCATCGCAAACGCGCTTATCCTTGCTACGCTCGTTTCTTTCTTCGCCTTTGCGCTTTCATCCTGCGTTATCGGAAACGGGATAGTTCCGCTTTTAACGCCCGCGCCGACGGGAAATGCGCCGACCGCCGAGCCCGAGCCGACCGAGGCTTTTGATAATTTAACGCCCGCGCCGACCGCCACACCTGCGCCCGCAAGCTGCGGCTACGATGAATTTGAGTTTAATGCGCTCTCCGCCTTCTTTGAGCAGGCCGACGGAAGCGGCACTAAAAACGGCAAAAAGCTGAGCAGCGCCTATAAAAAGGACGACCCCTCCACCTGGGGCTCCGGCATAGCCTGGACGACGATCGACGGCATCAAGCACGCCCAAACGATCCGCATCGGCAACCTTGGTCTATACGGCGAGCTGGACGTTTCGGGCTTTGAATACCTTACCGGGCTCGACTGCTCCTACAACGAACTGAGCGCTGTGAACGTGACGGGCTGCCGCGCGCTAACGACTCTCGATATCTCATTTAACAGCGTTCAGATCCTGATCACGGATTCCGAAACCGGCGCAATGTCCTTCACGGGCGGCATGAGCATGCCCGATCTTTCCACCTGCACGGAGCTCGAGGTTCTGAGCTTTATGGGGCTTTCCGTTGAGTCCTTCGATCTTTCCTATTTTCCGAAGCTTAATTCCATATACTGCGACTATAATTCGCTTACAAGCCTCGATCTTTCCGCCTGCCCCAAGCTTACCTCGCTCAGCGCACATTCAAACGCGCTTACAAGCCTCGATCTCTCCGCCTGCCCCAAGCTCAATACTCTTATATGCTCCGACAATAAGCTCACAAGCCTCGATCCCTCCGCCTGCCCCAAGCTTGTGACCTTATCCTGCGGAAATAATGCGCTTTCAAGGCTCGACTTTACCTTAAACGCCGCGCTTAGAGAGCTATACTGCAACGATAATGAGCTTACGGAGCTTATTCTGCCCGAATCCGCGAGCACGCTTTCGGATCTTGTTTGCTCGAACAACCGCATAACGCAGCTCCATCTGAGCAACGCGATAAACTTGCATAACCTTTATTGCGACGGCAACCCGCTGACGGAGCTCGAGCTTTCCGCCTGCCCCGAGCTCTATTCGCTCAAGGCAAGCGGATGCCCCGAGCTTACCCGCCTCGACATCTCCTGCTGCCCGTTTATCACCGTCCTTGAATGTGCGTCCTGCGCTCTGACGGAGCTTAACATAACAGGCTGCTCCAAGCTCTATCGTGTCAGCTGCGAGAACAACGCTCTTTCAAGGCTCGATCTCTCGAGCTGCGACTGCCTTATAAGTATCATCTGCAGCGGCAACGGGCTTACCGAGCTCATTCTTCCCGAAAACGGCTTGCCCGGATCGCTTCACTGCGATCAAAACAAGCTTACCGAGCTCGATCTTTCCTCCTTGGGCGGGCAGCTTTACGAGCTTTCATGCAGTGAAAACGAGCTTACAAGGCTCGATCTCTCCAACTGCGTTTCGCTTCTCACGCTGAACTGCGGCAAAAACGCGCTTGCAAGCCTTGACGTTTCAGATTGCGCTTTGCTGAGTGAGCTCAGCTGCGAGGAAAACGAGCTTACGGAGCTGCTGCTTCCCGCAAAAGGCGAGATCTACGAGCTGAACGCAAGCTCCAACCTGCTTGAAACCATCGACCTTTCCGGCAATCAGAATATCAATAGTCTTGATCTGAGCAAAAACAGGCTGACTTCGCTCTATCTCGACGGCTTTCTTTCGCTCAACGAGCTTGATTGCAGCAGCAACTCGCTCACCTATCTCGGCATTAGCAACTGCTATTCGCTGCAAAAGCTGGACTGCCGAGAAAACGCTTTATCCGTGTTGAACTGTAAGGGCTGCACTAACCTTGATTTGATCGAGACCGACGACGGAGTGGAGCTGATATTCAAGTGAGCTATATTAGTGAATAGTGAATAATGAATAGTGAATAGTTGTGGTTGAAATTCCAAAGGAATTTCTACGGATTTTTATAAAAATAAAGGAGTTTTTAATGAGAAAGCCTGCCCTTCGCGCCGCATACGCGGTCATACTGCTTGCGCTTGCCGCGATCTTTTCCGCGGCGCTTTCCGCCTGCGTTATCGGAAACGGCATAGTGCCGCTTATAACGCCCGCGCCCACGGGAAATGCGCCGACCGCCGAGCCCGTGCCGACCGAGGCTTTTGATAATTTAACGCCCGAGCCGACCGCCACACCCGCGCCCACGCCCGAGCCGCTTCCGTACAACGAGCATGATGTTGCCGCGCTCCAGACGTTTTTCGCGCAGACCGACGAAGACGGCGTTATGAACGGCGAAAAGCTGGGCAGCGCCCATAAAAATGACGATCCCTCCACATGGTACCGCGTAACATGGACGGACTTCGGCGGCGAAAGGCGCATTCAGTCGCTGGAGCTTTCGGGAGTGGACGCTGCGGGCGAGCTCGATCTTTCGGGCTGCACGAAGCTTATCCATTTGAACTGCAGCGGCAATCAGCAGCTCTCAAAGCTCGAGCTTTCGGGCTGCGATGAGCTTATCACCCTCGAATGCAGCATGACCGGGATGACCGAGCTCGACCTTTCCGGCCTTCCCTGGCTCTCTTCGCTCGATTGCAGCGAAACCGAGATCACCGAGCTCAAGCTTTCCGAGCTTCCCTATCTCATTTCGCTCAATTGCAGCTACACCGAGATCACCGAGCTTGACCTTTCCGGCGTTCCCGGGCTTACCGCGCTCGATTGCGGCAACACCGCGATAACCGAGCTCGAGCTTTCCGCCAATCCCAAGCTGGATATTCTTTCCTGCTCCGCCACCGGTATCACTCGGCTCGATCTTTCCGGCTGCCCTAATCTTACCGGGCTCAGCTGCGGTAACAATTCGCTCACAAGCCTTGATCTTTCGCCCGTTCCGCTGCTTACCTATCTTGACTGCACCGACTGCGAGCTTACCGAGCTCGATGTCTCCGTCTGCCCCGATCTGACCTCGCTCTATTGCTCTAACAACAGCCTAACGCAGCTCGATCTTGCAAGCCTTACGGAGCTCGGTTTTCTGCAATGTGCGGGAAACGCGCTCACCGAGCTGAACCTTTCCGAGGCTCGCGCCCTTCAGATGCTTGATTGCCAAGGCAACAGCCTTACTGAGCTTGATCTTTCAAATAATCCCGAGATCTACGCGCTTTATTGCGACCTCAACTCGCTTTCAAAGCTCGATCTTACAAGCCTTTCGCACCTCGCATGGCTTACCTGCGCGGACAACGGGCTTACCGAGCTGCTGCTGCCCGAATCAAACTATCTTGTCACGCTCGACTGCTCAAACAACCGCCTTGCGGAGCTTGATATTGCGGACTGCAAATCCATTTCGGAGCTGAACTGCGCAAACAACGAGCTGAGCTCGCTCGCGCTTACGGACAGGGGCCCGCTGCATATTCTTAATCTGCGCGGCAACCGCTTTACGGAGCTTGATCTTTCCGGCACCTCGCTGCTTGACGAGCTCGACTGCGCGGAAAATCTGCTCACAAGCCTCGATCTGAGCGGCAAAACCCGGCTTAACTCTCTCGACTGCTCGAAAAATGCGCTCACGATCCTCGATCTTGTCCGATGCTACAGCCTTGAAAACATCATCTGCACCGAAAACGAGCTGACGCTTATCGACCTAACCTCCTGCCCTGAGCGGCTGCTTACCTTGGAAACGGACGAGGGCGTGGAGTTGATAAGGTGATCTTTATTAGTGAATAGTGATTAATGAATAGTGAATAGTTGTGGTTGAAATTCCAAAGGAATTTCTTTGAAAATGTTATTTTGTCAGTTATTTGTTTTGTGTTTCAAATGCAAAGCAAGCGGAAAAGAGGGTAGTCTCCATGAAGTTAAAGCTTTCGAACACGCTTTCAAAAATCGTTTACGCGCTTCTCGCCCCGCTGTTTATTTGGGTGCTTGTGAAGATGTTTGCAAACAGCTACTACGCTTACAGCCCGCTGTTTCTGGGCGCGGGAGTGGCTGCCGCGCTCGCGCTGATGCTGCTTTTTTGGCGGTTCATTCAAAGGCACGAGGCCTTCTTTAAAAAGCGTTTTCGCCTTATCACGGCTGTTTTCGTTCTTTTCATGCTTGCGCTGCAGCTTGC
Source organism: uncultured Eubacteriales bacterium (assembly GCA_902794055.1). GTDB lineage: Bacteria > Bacillota > Clostridia > Christensenellales > CAG-138 > PeH17. Next base: position 7,448 of record CADBGC010000069.1, read on the forward strand.
GCTCTCGCTGCCGCTGCGCTATGCGCCCGCTTTCGATATCGGCGCACTCTACGGCGGCGCGATCGAGTGGGCGGAAACGGGCAGCTTCGCATCGTATTACGAATACTTTGCGATGTTTCACAATAATTTCGGCGGTCTGCTCCTTTTCAGGCTCTGGTTCGGCGCGGCCCGCGCTTTCGGCGCTTCCGATTATTTTTTCGCCGCCTGCCTGCTCAATTCCCTGCTTTGCGCCGCCACCGTGCTGCTCACCGCCTCATGCGCGGGAAGGCTCTTCGGCATTCGCGGCAGGATCATGGCGCTCTTTCTCTTTTTCATCAGCCTGCCCTTTTATTTCATCGCGCCCGCGTTCTATACCGACGCGCTCACGATGGTATTCCCGCCGCTCATACTCAGGCTTTGGCTCTATGCGCGGGATAGGAAGGATATCCTTCAAAAGCTCGCCTGCTTCGTTTTGATGGGGATAGCTCTTGCTCTCGGCTACGGGATAAAGGCAACGGTTTTGATAATGCTTATCGCCGTGGTGATCGAGGGTATGCTCTATGACAGTTGGAAAGCCTGGCTGCCCCTCGCCGCCATCGCCGCCGCGCTGACGGTTTGCATCTCGCTTGCGGTAAGCGGCATGGTATGCGCCCATATCGGCAAAGCCGAGGCGAATAAAAAGCAGGTTCCCCTAACGCATTGGATAATGATGGGGCTTGACGGCTGGGGCGGCTACAACGGCGAGGATTATAAATTCACCAAGTCGCTTGAAGATCCCTCCGAGCGCGCAGAAGCGATCGAAAAGCGAATAGCGGAGCGCGTTAAGAACCTTGGCGCAACCGGATTTTTCGAGCTTTTCGACAGCAAGCTCGACCTCGTTTGGAACGACGGCACCTACGGCCTTTCGGACTGCCTCGGCTGCCCGCACGATTCGGATAATTTCCTGCATGAATTCCTCGCCAAGCGGGACAGCGCTCCAAGAGAGGTTTACAAACATATCTGCACCGCCGTGCTCGCCGCGATGTATCTGCTGCTCCTTTTCTCCTGCGTTTCGGATATCTTCTCAAACGGTCAAAGCGTTCAGTTGCTCGCCCCGAGGCTCGCGCTGCTCGGAGTTTTTCTGTTCTTCCTCGTTTGGGAGGCGCGGTGGAGATATTTTTCCAGCTATGTGCCGATAGTTATGCTCTGCGCGGTAACAGGGCTTGAGAGCGTTTCGGCGGAATTGGCATCACTCCGCGAAAAGTGCCGTTTAAGTTGACAAAGGCGCAAAAAATCAGTATACTGTATTTGTTGCAGTTTGCGGCAAAACACGAAAAACCTATAAAGAACGGAGAACCGAAAATGAAAAAGCTTCTTGCTATATTGCTTTGCGGCGTGTTTCTTGCGCTCTGGGCGGCTGCCTGCACGCCAAGAGTTGATTACACGAGCGAAAACACGGCTGCTCCCGCGGGAAATGCGGGCAAAACGACCGCCGCTCCCACCGCCGTGCCCACACCCTCGCCCGACGAAAAAACCGATAATACTTCCGAAGGAGAAAAATTTATGAACAAGATCAACGCAACCATCACCATGGAGAACGGCGGAGTTATCAAGCTTGAGCTCTACCCCGATCTCGCGCCTCAGAGCGTTCGCAACTTCTGCTACCTTGCGCGCAAGGGCTTCTACGACGGCCTCACCTTCCACCGCGTTATCTCGGGCTTCATGGTGCAGGGCGGCGACCCGAGCGGCGACGGCACCGGCGGCCCCGGCTACTGCATCAAGGGCGAATTTGCGGCAAACGGCTTTGAAAACGACCTTTCGCACACCCGCGGCGTCATCTCCTGGGCAAGGAGAAGCCGCCCCAACGACAGCGCGGGCAGCCAGTTCTTCATCATGCATGCGGACTACACCGGCCTTGACGGCTCCTACGCCGCTTTCGGCAGGGTCATCGAGGGCATCGAGGTGGTGGACGAGATCGCGGCGGTCGAAACCAACGCGAACGACAAGCCCCTCACCCCGGTCGTTATAAAGAGCATCACCATCGAGGGAATCGAGCTTCCCGAACCCGATAAGATCATGTAAGCTAATGTAAAAAAACGCGGCTTCGGCAAATCTGCCGAGCCGCGTTTTTTCTTGCTGAAATTTCGAAAGAATCTCGGCTTTATCATTCAAAATATTCCCTGTATTCGGGCGAATTGATAATCTCGTTCATCGCAAGCTGTTCGGTTTCAAAAATGCTTACGGAATCGGTTTGAGGTATCCACATCCCGGGAAGAAACCCCTTGTCGCGCGAGAAAGCTGCCCATTCGTCATCGTCCCAACCGCAGAGCCGCTCAAGCCGATATCTGAAAAAGCCCCGGTCGGTTTCGAAGAGTACGAAGCGCATTTCGCCGTTCGCGCCGAACAATGTTTTGACAAGCCTCTCGCCGCCTTCAAGCTCAAGCCCCTTATCGCGCATGAACTCCACTATCTCATTCCACGGCGGTCTCACGCTCTGCGCGGCCTTGGCCTTTTTAGTGAAAAGCGCACGAATCGCATTCATGATCCCAAGCACGGTTCGTCACCTCCGAACGGCTTCGGCCTTCTTTTTCGAAATCCGCTTCAGTATCATGGGTAAAACCGCAAGCGCAGCAACGTACACGATGCACCAAATTGCCGCGCCGCCCGCCTTTGCGGCGAAGATACCGCCCGCTTTGCTCGTTAAAAGCGCTGCGCCGATGAACAGTATCGCGCCGATGATGCCGAAGATAAAGCGCGTTCCGCTCTTTTTATCCACCTCATAGCGGATAAAGCGGCGGTCGATGAAGATAGCAAGAAGAAGGCCGATCCATTTTCCGAAGCTTGCGAAAACCTCGGCCTTAGCTTTTTCGATATTCACCTGCGCCAAGCCGTTTTCGGGATAGCTCTTGAAATTCGCATACACAAGCACCGCAATTCCCACAAGCGCGCCGAGCAGCAGGAATGCTTCGGTCTTATTCGGATTCTTTTCAAGGAAGATCGCGAGCCGTGTCATCGCAAGCATCACGATCAGCGTTAAAACGATGCTGACCGCAACATCCTGCGGCGTGTGCGCGCCCACGAAATTGCGGGCAAAGCCGGTCAAAAGTATCAGCACGATG
>CADBGC010000070.1 GCA_902794055.1 uncultured Eubacteriales bacterium
GCCGTTGCCGTCCGCATCGCCCGGGAGTGCGGGTTGAGGAGCAGTGCCGCCCTCATGCGGATGCCCGATAAGCTCCGCGTAAGGATATTCGGAACTGCCTGCCATCGTCCAAACGGCTTCAAAATCGAAGCCTGCATAGCTCTCTTCATTCATAAGCTGCTCGGCGGTGAGCGCTGCTGCATCCTGATCGCCGTTTTCACAGCAGCCCTCGAGATAATAGCAGTTTTCGACTACGCATTCCGAAGAATAGAGCTGTCCGTAAATCGCACCGCTTGATTGTTCACCGCTGATCTCACCGATATTGTAGCAGCGGCGCACCGGAGTATCGCTCGAGATAACACCGACTATTCCCGCGGCGCTCTCAATACCCGTAACACGGCCGGTATTATAGCAATCCTCTATCGTGGCTTCCGAGTAAGAGTTGTCGCAAGCGATACCTCCCGTCAAGAAACCGCTGACATCGCCGGTATTATAGCAGCGCTTTACGCGGCTCATATTCTCCACCGCAATTCCGCCGGCATTAGAGCCGCTGATATCTCCGCAGTTTACGCACTCACTAATAAGGTGTTCATTACGCGCAGCGATGCCGCCGGCATAGCCCGTTTCTTCCGGCACAGAAACACTTCCAATGTTTTCGCAGTTAATAACATTGGATGCGGTGCCGCAGATACCTCCCAAATAGATGTCGCCCTCTCCTTGCAATTCGCCATAGTTTGTACAGTTTTCCACAGTATCTGCCCGTGCGCAAATTCCGCCGCCCTCGCTTACGTGATAAGGATCAGCATAAGCGTGAATTGCAGCAAAGTTTTCGCAGTTTGCAACAACGGTATCGCTGTATGCAAACGCAACGATTCCCGCGGCCATTTCAAAGCCGCAGATCTCGCCGCGGTTTCGGCAGTTTTCGACAGTCGGCACACTGTCGCCAAGCTTTATAAGATCTCCCACGATTCCGGCAGACCTGCCAAGCTCGCTGATTATGCTGCCGCGGTTTTCGCAGTTACTGACTGTTCCGGCGCACCGGTTCACAATACCGCTTGCCGGGAAAACGAAATCCGCTAGGTTGACGCAATCATGTACAATTCCGTCAATAACTTGACCCGCTATGCCTCCAAAGCCTACAACATCTATCTGCGTGCCGTAGTTTGTGCAGTTCGCTATTTCCCCGTACAGCACTTCGCCCGCGATTCCGCCAAAATAGCTGCAGCCGTAGCCGTCGAAAACGCCGTGGTTTTCACAATCGGTCACAACGCAGTCCGAAATCTTGCCCGCTATGCCGCCAACGCCCTGCGTTCTAAAGGAAGTGTCCGTGCCCGTATTGTCGCAGCGCGCAATGGTCGAGCTCTGAGCATAGCCGACAATTCCTCCCGCGCCGTATGCGCTTGAATAGTAGTCCTCCGGGGAGACCTTAATATCGGCACCGTTCACGCAGTCCGAAATGGTGCTGTTTTCGGCATACCCGACTACGCCCGCGCAGAAATTGATGCCGAAAACTTTTCCTCTTTCGACGTTTACATTGGAAACGCCTGCATTGCGAATATAGCCGAAAAGTCCATTGGCGCCGGAATCTTTTTGCTTATAGATCCCGTATACGGTATGTCCGCTGCCGTTGAAATTGCCCTCAAACGGCTTTGCCATTCCCTTGTTGCCAATGGTTATCCACGAGTTGGGGCTCTCCTGCCATTCTTCATAGATCGGCGCCCAGTTCTCCCAATTCGAGGTATCGTTAAGCCAAATATCATCGGTCAACGCGAAATACATCCCGCTGTAGCTCGTTATCAGCATTACCTGCCTTGCAAGATACGCAAGCTCGGCTCCATTCGAGATAAGGTAGGGATCGTTTTGCGTTCCGCTGCCGCCTGCAAACGAAGAAGCGATGCTTCCGTCCCAGATCTCGCCGTCGCGCGGGGCATATCCTTCGCTTTTTGCAAGCGCGGTAAGCGGAAGCACCGAGGCGAACAACAGCGCACAGGCGGTCAAGAGGGCAAGTGAGATCTTTAGTTTGTTTTTCATAAAAATTCCTCCGTAGTTTTGTTTATTGCGGGGGAAAGGGGCGCTCTCCCTTAACAATCAATGGAATCAACGAGATATGATCGGTAATCATCTGTTGGATTTATTATATCATTTCCCCGCGTGTTTTTCTACCCCCCGATAAAATATTCTATTTTGGCGCAGAATACCAAATAAGAACAGCAAATGGTTCTGTTTGATATTCCTTCGGAATCTCCAATGATTTTTACAAAGCGATCCCGTTCTTTGTTTTTCGCGCGTTTACAGCAAAAAAGAATTTACCTGCGGGGGTTGACAAATAATGATGATGGGAGTACAATATGTTAGCACTCTAAGAAAACGAGTGCTAACAGCGCAATAAAACCCAAAGAGGTGAAGAATATGGCAAAGAAACAGTTTAAAACAGAATCCAAGCGGCTGCTCGATCTGATGATCAACTCCGTTTACACAAACAAGGAGATCTTCCTGCGCGAGCTTATCTCGAACGCAAGCGATGCGCTCGACAAGCTGCATTTCAAGCTTTTGACCGATAATTCGGCGGCATCGAGCGGAAATCTTGAAATTCGCATAGTTCCAGATAAGGAAAACCGCACTCTCAGCATCATCGACAACGGCATCGGCATGACTCAGGATGAGCTTGAGACCAATCTCGGCACGATCGCCAAGAGCGGCACTCTTGCCTTCAGAAGCGCCATGCAGAAAAAGACCGAGGGCGAGGAAGCTTCAGAGGACGAAAACGCGCCCGCCGCAAACGAGCTTGAGGTCATCGGTCAGTTCGGCGTGGGATTCTATTCGGCGTTCATGGTTGCGGATAAAATCACGGTTCTTTCCCGCGCCTACGGTTCGAACGAGGCGAATATCTGGGAGAGCACGGGCTTGGACGGCTACACCGTTTCCCCCGCCGAGAAAGCGGACGGCTGCGGCACGGTGATAACGCTGCATCTTAAAGCAAACGGCGAGGAAGAACGCTTTGACCGCTATCTTGAGACCTACACTCTCAGGGAGCTTATCAAAAAGTATTCCGATTATATCCGCTACCCCATCAAGATGATGGTTGAGGAAACGCGCATGAAGGAGCACGAGTGCGAGTGCGAGTGCGAGCATGACCACGAGGACGGAGAATGCGACTGCGAGCACAAGGAGCCCGAGTACGAGACCGTGACCGAGGAGCAGACCTTGAACAGCATGGTCCCGCTCTGGCGCCGCAATAAAGCGGAGCTTACGGACGAGGATTACAACGGCTTCTACACCGATAAATTCCACGATTACGAGGAGCCGCTCGCGCATATCCATTCGTGCACCGAGGGCGGCGTTACCTATAACTCCATCCTGTTCATCCCCGCGAGCGCGCCGTACAACTATTTTTCCAAGAACTACAAGCGCGGTTTGCAGCTCTATTCCAACGGCGTTATGATAATGGAGAGCTGCGAGGATCTTCTGCCCGAGTATTTCGGCTTTGTGAAGGGTCTTGTGGATTCCTCGGACATCTCGCTGAATATCTCCCGCGAGATGCTTCAGCAGAGCCGTCAGCTTCGCGCCATCGCTTCGGGGCTTAAAAAGAAGATAAAAGCCGAGCTTGAAAAGATGCTTGAATTCGACCGCGAGAAGTACGAAAAGTTCTTCAAGGCTTTCGGGCTTTCCCTTAAATACGGCATCTATGAAAGCTACGGCATGGAGGCGGAGAACCTCAAGGATCTGCTGCTCTATAAGAGCGCGAAGGAGGATAAGCTCGTTACACTCAAAGAATACGCTGCCCGCCTTATGGAGAATCAAACCGAGATCTACTACGCCTGCGGCGAGAGCGAGGAGATGATAAAGGCGCTTCCGCAGTACAAGTATCTGATCGGCAAGGGCTACGACGTGCTTCTGATGACCGAGAATGTGGACGAATTCATGCTGCGTATGCTGAACGGCTACGACGGCAAGCCCTTCAAGTCCATCACCGATAACGATATCAACATCCAGGATGAGGACGAGAAGAAGGCGCTTGAGCAGAAGCAGACTGAGCACGCCGAGCTGCTTGAAGCGGTCAAGACCGCGCTGGACGGCAGGGTGAAGGAGGTTCGCCTCTCCGCGAGGCTTTCGGACTCCCCCGCCGCGCTCACCAGCGAGGGTCCGCTTTCGCTCGAGATGGAGAAGGTTCTCGCCGAGATGCCTATGGGCGGCGGCGCGAAGGCCGAACGCGTGCTTGAGCTGAACCCCGACCACCCCGTTTTCGAGGCGCTTTCCCGCGTCAAGGACGACGAAGCCATGCTTGCAAGCTATGCCGGCATACTCTACGGCCAGGCTCAGCTTCTTGCGGGGCTCAAGCTCGATGATCCCACGAAGTTTGCGGAGAGCCTGAATGCGCTGCTTGTTAAATAAGGATGATTAAATGGAAGGGCTGCTTCGGAAGGAGCAGCCTTTGTTGTTTAGTGAATAGTGAATAGTTGTGGTTGAAATTCCTTCGGAATTTCTTAAATTTTATCATTATAATCGAAATGCCGCTCAGGGCGGCATTTCCACATCAATGTCATCATTAGCCGGAGGCGGCTTTATTTTGCATCATAAGCGAAGCGACATCATTCCCTTACGCCAGCCCCATCGCCATGCGCAGAATGATTATCGCATCGGCAAGGGTGACGCTTCCGTTGCCGTCCATATCGGCAGCATCGCTATTCAGTCCGCTGTCGTCCGAAAGCCCCATCGCAAGGCGCAGCGTGGTTATAGCATCCGCAACGGAAACCGAGCCGTTGCCGTCCACATCGCCGGGGGTGAAGCCGCCGGAGAAGCGGGCGAAAACGCTTCCGGTAAGTGCGCTTTCAAACGCATAGACGTAGGCACCATACTGATCGTCCCATTCACCGAGCGAGATAAGCGCGCCGTTATCATCATAGAAGCCTTCAAAATCGGCGCCCGCCTGCGGAACGGCAGTCAGTCTTGATGTGAAGATATAATCGCGGCCGTTCGGCTCGCCTCTAAAGCCGATATAACCCTCGGATCCCGTGCTTATTCCGCCGTCGTATCCTATAAAGCCGCTTCCAACGGCCTGTATATGCTCGCAAGTCAAATTCGGATTATTGTTAAGGTCGATCACGCCAAGCATATTCCCGCTGCAATTCAGCCATTCGAGTGAGGCACAGTTCGATACGTCCAACTCGGTAAGGCAGTTGTCTTGGCAGTGCAGCCAACGAAGCGCGGTGCAGCCCGTTACATCCAGCCCGGCAAGGCTATTGTATCCGCACTCAAGACCTTCGAGCGCGGCGCAGCCCGTTAAGTTCAGCTCGACAAGATTGCCGCCCTCGCAAGACAGCTGCTCAAGCGCGGTGCAGCCGGATGCGTTCAACTCGATAAGTTCGTTTCCTCCGCAGAACACCCAACGAAGGGCGGTATTATTCGATATGTCAAGCGCGGTAAGGCTGTTGACGGCGCAGCTCAGATCGGCAAGCGCGGTGCAGCCGGTCACGTTCAGCTCGGTTATGCTGTTGCCGTAACACATCAGCGAATAAAGCGCAGTGCAGCCCGATACATCCAGACTTCCGACAAGCGGTTGACGCTCATCAAAAGGATTAATCACGTTGATCGTATTTATTCTCTGCTCGCCGTTCAAATACATCCAAAAGAAGAGACAGGAACCGCTATATGAGTCCATTCCCCAGGTTGAGGGATCGTTTGGATCGTAAGTTCCGCTCAGCTTCTCGCCGTTTTTAACTCCGTATTCATCGGTCTGTTCAAGAAACTCAACGCATTTGGTGTAGTCATGGACGTTGTAGCCCGCGGGCACGGTCCAAGAGGGGGTCATTTCGGCTTTTGTGTCAAAGCGCGGCAGCGCCGAAACGGGCATCAAGGCAAGCGCCATAATAAGCGCAAGGGTCGTCGCAAGTGCGGCTTTGAGTTGTTTCTTCATGGGTTTTTCACTCCGTTCTTTAAAATGCGCATACAGTATATCCACCCCCCTGTTATTTGTCAAGCATTATATTGAATATTGTTCCTGCTGTTTGCATCGCGGCATCCGGTCCTTGGAACTTAAAAAAGATTAATAAAAAATCCTAAATTTTTAAGAAATCCTTAAGCAGTATACATATAATTAAGCGCAAGGAAAGGGAAATGCCCGAAAGCGGGCGGCAAAGCAGATGTAATTTTCCGAAACTCATGGTATAATTATTCGGAAAAACGGTTTTTAGTCGATAAAGCCGAGAAGGAAAGGAAGCTCGGATAGAGCGAAAAGGAAATGGAAAAGCTTTTCCCCGTTGCCGATGGGCATTGTGATTTTTTATACGGAATGGTGGAGCGCGGCTACGAGCTCGCCGCACCGAAGAAGGATCAGGCGATCAGGCTCGATAAGCTGATCGAGGGTGGCGTTAAGCTTCAGCTTTTCGCAGCGTGGATAGATATGGAGCTGGATAAGAACCCGCTCAATCAGTGCATGGGCATGATCGATGCCTATTACCGAATGCTTGAAGGAAATCCGCACCTTACGCCGCTGACGAAGGATTTTGATATAAACGGCGATAGGATCGCCACGGTTCTGACAGTGGAAGGCGGCGAAGCGATAGAGGCGACGGTTTCAAACCTTCGCATACTGCACCGCCTCGGCGTTCGCGCGATGACACTTACCTGGAACGATCCGAACCGCCTCGCCTACCCCGCCGCTAAGAAAACGAAGAAGGGGCTGACGGCACTCGGCAAGGAAGCTGTTTTGGAGATGTGCCGCCTTGGGATAGCGGTCGATCTTGCGCATTTGGGCGACCCCGGCATAGACGACGTTCTTGAGATTGCCACGCGCCCCGTGTTTTCATCCCACACCAACGCCCGCGCGCTATGCGATGCGCCGCGCTGCATGAAGGATGAGCATATTCGAGAGATCGCGAAAAGGGGCGGCGTTATTGGAGTGAACTTCTACCACAAACAGCTCACCGATGCAAAGACAGCCACGGTGGATGACGTTATCCGCCATCTGGCGCATTATATCGAGGTGGGCGGCGTTAAGTGCGCGGCGCTCGGCTCGGATTTTGACGGCATGGGGCGCTATATCGAGGGGCTTGAAAACAGCGGCGGATATCCTCTGATTGCCGAAAGGCTTATAAAGCTGGGGCTTAACGAGGAGCAGGTTTCGGATATTATGTTCGGCAACCTCTATCGGTATATAATCAACTTCGCATAGCGCGAATGCTTTAATTCAAGGCCGAAAAATGTTATAATAGCAAGGATAGTGTCTTGGAAAGGAGGCAGTATGGCAAAAAGCAAAAATATCTTCACGCGCGTGGAGAAGAAATATGTAATAAATAAAGCGCAGCTCGATGCGATGCTGCCCACGCTGCTTGAGCACATGCATGAGGATGAATACGGTCTCAGCACGATATGCAGCACCTATTACGATACGCCCGATATGCGGCTGATCGGCGCTTCGATCATCGCAAAGACCTATAAGGAAAAGCTGCGGCTTCGCTGCTACGGCGAGCCGCGTGAGGATGCGAGCGCCTTTGTGGAGCTTAAAAAGAAATACAAGGGCATAGTTTACAAGCGCCGAATTTTCATGCCTTATAAGGATGCGATCTCGTTCCTTTCTGGGGAAACACCCGCTCCGAACGATCAGATCGCCCGCGAGATCGCCTACGCGCTGAGCTACTATCCCGATTTAAAGCCCGCAATAAACATCTTCTGCGAGCGCACGGCTTATGAGGACAACGAGGACGAGAACCTGCGGCTGACGGTGGATAGGAACCTTCGCTACCGCATGGACGATCTGGATCTTCTGCACGGCACGCACGGCACGCCGCTGCTGCCAGAGGACAGGTTCATTCTTGAGATAAAGACCGCTTTTTCGATGCCGCTCTGGCTCGTTCATCTTCTTGATGAAAACAAGGTCTATCCCGGGAAATTTTCAAAATACGGCACCGCATTCAATATGGAGCTTGAGAAAAAGCGCGCGGGCAATGAATAAATAACGCCAATCTGAAACGGAGGAATCCACATGAACAGTATTATCGACAGCATCTTCACAGGAACTCAGAACCCGATCACCGTTACGCTGACGGAATATCTTGTCTGCCTTGGCGCAGCGCTCGTGATGGGCGTTCTGATCGCGCTCGTCGGCCGCTTCCGCAGCAAGCAGACACGCAGCCTTTCTATCGCGCTTGCGCTGCTTCCTATGGTGGTGCAGACCATAATCATGCTCGTTAATCGCGAATTCGGCGCCGGTCTTGCCGTTGCAGGCGCGTTTGGTCTCGTTCGCTTCCGCTCCGCCCCCGCCTCCGCTCGCGACATAGTTCTTATCGCTCTTTCCGTGGCGGTCGGTCTTGCGCTCGGCATGGGCGCGGTGGGCATCGCAGTTATCCTCTGCGTTCTCGTGCTCGTGATGCAGTTCATCCTCTCGCTCGTGGGCTTCGGCAGCTCGCCGAGCGGCGCAAGAAGCCTTCGCATCGTTATTCCCGAAACGCTGAACTATACCGAGGTTTTCAACGATATTTTCCGCAAGTACACCTCGCGCCATGAGCTTACCCGCGTTAAGACCACCAATATGGGCAGCCTGTTCCATCTTCAGTACGACATCATGCTCAAGAACCCCGCGAAGGAAAAGGAGTTTATCGACGAGCTGCGCATAAGAAACGGCAATCTCGAGATAGTCTGCGCTTCGCCGGATGACGGAATGAAGGAGATCTGAACCTAAACCCAACAGGAAGCCTCGATCAAGAGTGCTTTCCCCGATAGAGGCGCTTCGCAAGGAGGTGCCTCCTTCATTTTTTGTTTTTGACCCGATGCAACCGCTTGTGAGCATAATAAAGGGCTGATCCCGCAGCCCGTTCTGCAATCGCACGGAATGTCGGGAAGCGGGAGTGCAAGCGTGCTATACTTTGCTTGTCAGGAGGAATAAATATGGATTGGATCACCGGAATACAGCGAGCTATCGACTATATTGAGGCGCATTTGACCAACGAGCTGGATTACGATGCGATCGCACGGGAGAGTTTTTCTTCTGCCTTTCACTTTCAGCGCGTATTCAGCATCCTATGCGGCTATACGCTTGGGGAATACATTCGCTGCCGCAGGCTGAGTATGGCGGGAGCCAAGCTCGCGGCAGGAAACGACCGAGTGATAGACATTGCGCTGGAATTCGGCTATGACAGTCCCGACAGCTTCACCAAGGCATTCCGCTCCTTCCACGGCATCACCCCGTCGCAAGCGCGCGGCAACGGCGCAATGCTGCACTCATTTTCCCGCCTGAACATCAAAGTGACTCTTGAAGGAGGAAACAATATGAAATACAGATTGGAAGAGAAGCCCGCAATGCTGCTTACAGGCTTTAGGCGGCGCTTTTCGGGAGACCCCAACGACAAAATGGATCAGGATCACAACTTTGCCTGCGAAACACGCGTGGATCAGTATGTTTTGGAGGGAAGAAGCCGCATCCACGACATGGTATATACCGTAATGACAAACTTTGACGACAATGGATACGACTTTTACTATGCCTATCCGCTGCCCAAATGGGCATTGGAGGATTTTGAAGAGGATCTCGGCGATTTCGCCCAGCGGTACACACATCTGCAGATCCCCGAAGGACTGTATGTGGTATGCGAAACGGAACGCTGCATGTTCCCAACGAACCTTGTGGATGAGCTGCGCCGCCGGATCGTAATGGAGTGGCTGCCCTCCTCCGGGTATGTTCTGCGAGATGCCCCGGAAATCGGCTTGATTCATTGGCCCTTTGAAGACGGAAACGACGAGATAAACAATTCCCACTACTGCGAGATCTGGCTGCCTGTCAGCAAGGCGCAGTAAGCCCCGCTGCTCCTATCGAGCCTGCTGCGGCGAGCATCGGGTTTTGATCCCCCAAATCACAGACGACATGAAAAATAAGGCGTGACCGCTGCGGCCGCGCCTTATTCATATCCTTATCAACTGGTTAAAGCCCGCCTTAAAGCATCTGCTTTCGGATGAATCCCCAAGGCGTGTTTTTTATTTCATCGGCTGCGTCAAGCCTTCGTCAAGCTCTGTTTTTATCACCCTATATGCGGGATGATAGTTTTTTCTGTAAGTTTCGCTATGATGCACGGCGGGATAGCCAAGCTTTTCGTATTCTTTGAGGAATTCCGCAAGCTCAAGCGCGGAAAACGGCGCTTTTCCGCTTTCTGTCAGTTTTTTCAGCGCATCAAGCCTTATCTTAAAGCCCTCCATGCTTCCGCAGGGACTTTCGGCGGAGCGAACGAAGGCATCGGCAAGCGCAGAAAGTGCGGATCCATCCCCGACCAGCGGCTCAAGATGAATGCGCACAAAGCCGCCGCCTATCGGCTCCA
>CADBGC010000071.1:0-2047 GCA_902794055.1 uncultured Eubacteriales bacterium
CCGCATAGATGTCTCCGAAGTTCAAGGTAAAGGAAAGAACCGCATCCAGCACATAGCCGTCCATTACCGCTTTGTGGGCTATCTGGAGATGGAGCAGGACTATTTCGAGAAGAACATCAAACAGGACACCCGCCAAGGTGTTGCTGTGGAGTATGTGCCGCATGTGGCGGAAAAGCAACCTTGATTTAGCTTCTTACACTTAATTCGTATCAAAAAATGAGCAAAACAAAAGCGAGCATCGATTCCAAATCCGTTATCAATGCTCGCTATGGTCGGGGCGACGGGATTTGAACCCACGGCCTTTTGGTCCCGAACCAAACGCGCTACCAAACTGCGCTACGCCCCGAATGGAGCCAATGAAGGGACTCGAACCCTTGACCCGCGCATTACGAATGCGCTGCTCTACCAACTGAGCCACATTGGCACAAAGTTGATTATAACAGATTTCATCCTCTTTGTCACTATGGTTTTCAAAATATATCTCGCAAGAGTGCGTTATTGAAAAGGGGAGGGGGTGCGCTATTTCCGCCGAGGATGCTTGCGAATGCGTTGAAGAGCCGAGGAAGATTCTGAAGCTTGAACCGCTGCGATGATTCAAGGAACTGTCGATCGCGCACATCGGGGGTGCAGAAGCCGTTTTAGTAAAACATAAGGGCTTGTCAGCTGCTGATTTCAGAAAACAAGGCCCTTGCGTATATTTAAGTTTTGCGCTGCCGCATGATCGATCCCTCTGCGGTCGATGCGGCGATCTCATAAGTCGCCGGCTATTGTTGCTGATTGACCTTGATATACTTCTGAATATCGGAGAAGGTGCGCAGTATGGACTGAAGATCCGTGCTGTAATAGGTTCTCAGATTGCGCCTCTCCTTCAGAAGCATACCGTTTTCATAGAGCGCTGTGAGATGCCTGGACATGTTGCCCGCGTTCAGCTCCATCTTCTGGGCGATATTCAGGCAATAGTCGGGCTCGTGGAAGAGTCTGGAGAGAATATCGATCTTGATGGGATCGGTGAAGGACTTCATCACCTCGGCGAGCTTATCGGCGCGCTTCTCGGTATGTCTCATGGTGAACTCGGGATAAACGCCTGCGCCGAAATACATGGTCGAGATATTGTCGTTTGTGCCGGGCTCATAGCCGTAACCTATCTCGTTGAAGAAGAAAAGGCTGATTCCGGCAACGGTCTCGGAAGTTATCATGTTGGCGGGGTCGACTCTGATAAGCTCAAGAAGCTGATTGCCGGACATTTTGGCGAAGCTTTGCTCCCACATATCGGCCGTGCTTTTATAGATCGGCATGAGTCGAGGCATGCCTTCGCGCAGCCTGTTTGCATAGGGCAGGAGGATATTGGCAAGCTTATCCATGTAATAGTCGAAATTATCGAGCACACGGAATGCATCCATCTTCGCATCGTGCGGATACTGCATGGAATAGAGCTGCTCGAAAAGATTGGGGACCGGCTTGCCGTTCGTGCAGGCAAAGGAAATACCGGCACCGGAAAAGTCGACAACCTCAACGCCCTCTTCCCGGAGCTTTCTCCAGCGCTCCTTGGTGCCCTCGACTTGCTCAAAGAAGCCCGTGTCGCTAAGTTTTCGGAAGGAAAGAACGCAGATCTTCGCAACGCAGTTTGCTTCATCGGGCTTGCCGGTATCAAAGGGCTTCAAAAAGAACTTGATATCGGGTGCATCAAGATCCATATCCGAGCAAACGTCATAGGTAAACTGCTCGATGAGCATGGCATTGGTGCGCAGCTCCTCGATCTGCTCAAGCGAAAGAAGCTCGCCGAATTTTCCAATCAGATTCTCGGCGATCTTGATGAACGATCTTTTAGTGTAATACATGCAAACCATTCCCAACGTTTCGTAAAGCAGAAACGGCTCGCGCAAGAGCTTCAACAGCATAACAGTCCTATCCTAAAATCATAGATTTGCTATATTGTATCACTGTTATCCGAATTTTGCAATGTTTTTTTCATAAAGGACATTTTTTAATAAAAGCTGCGGAATGCGCACACTCGCTGCCTGCGTGTAATAATAATCGACCACAACAC
>CADBGC010000071.1:2064-12323 GCA_902794055.1 uncultured Eubacteriales bacterium
AAGTTTGCTTGTGATATAATTATTAAATACCGAATCGTACAATTATGGGCGAACGCTTGGCGGCCGCTCCGGGTCTGCCGGCTTCGGCGCTGCGGATCAATTTGCTGCGATTCGCACAGCGCCGAAGAAAGCTCGGCGTTGAATGTTTAGGTGGAGTATAGTTATGATCGACAACGTAGAAGTAAGCGTTATATGCAATGCTTACAACCATGAAAAGTACATCGCACAGACCCTCGAAAGTTTCGTTATGCAGCGCACAAGCTTCAAGTTTGAGGTGCTCGTTCATGACGATGCATCTACCGATGGCACTGCCAATATCATCCGCGAATACGAAAAAAAATATCCTGAGCTTATAAAGCCGATCTATCAAACCGAGAATCAGTATCAAAAGGGCGGCGGCATAACCAAAAAGTTCCAATATTCAAGAGCAAAAGGCAAGTACTATGCGTTTTGCGAGGGCGATGATTATTGGACGGATCCCTTAAAGCTCCAAAAGCAGTACGACCTAATGGAGCAGCATCCGGAAGTTGATATGTGCTCCCATGGCTCGGTTCTGATCGATGCGAGGACGAACGCGCCAAGCGGCAGATCGATGTGCCTTAAGGAAACGGGCATCATTCCCACGAGGGACGTTATTGCGGGCGGCGGAGCATTCGTTATGACGAATTCGCTGTTTTTCCGCGCCTCCGTCCTCGAAAACGAGCCGAAATTCAGATCGATCATCAAGATCGACTATACCATGCAGGTGCTCGGCTCGCTGCGCGGAGGAATGCTTTATATTGCCGAGGAGATGTCCGCATACAGAAAAAACGTGCATGGCTCTTGGACACAGGCAAATCGAAATAACATTGCGAAAAAGAAGGCAACCTTTAAGCGGGTAAACGCCATGCTCCGTCAGCTTGATAAGGATACCAACAGAAAGTATCACGACATAATTACAAAACACAGGCTCAAAAACTGGTTAAAGCAGCGAAGCCTGGGCATAAGGGCTTTGATAAAGAGATGAATATGAAAAAAATACTTATTACAAATAATTATACCGGCGTACCGAGAGAGATAGTTTTCGGTCTTGCTCCCGAGGGCTTCTGCGTGGAGACTGTTTCGGCAAACACGAGGGAGGCGCTGATGGAGCAGGTTCAGGATGCCGATTATATCCTTGCAAGCGGCAGGCTGAAGCTTGACGGCGAGGTGCTGAGCCATGCAAAGAAGCTTAAGATGATCCAGCGCACCGGCGTTGGGCTCGATTCGATCGATCTTGAGTACTTAAAAACAAGCTCCATCCCGCTTTACGTAAACCAAGGCATAAATGCCCAAAGCGTTGCGGAGCACGCTCTGCTTTTGATGCTTGCATGCCTCAGGAAGCTGACCGTTATCAATGCAAACACAAAGGCCGGAGTTTGGAAAAAGCAGGAGCAGGGCGTTCAAACCTATGAGCTGCATGGAAAAACCGTCGGCATCATCGGAATGGGGAATATAGCCAAGCGCCTTGTTGCGCTGCTCAAGCCGTTCGGAGTTCATATCCTGTATTACAACCTGTTCCGAGAGAGCGAGGAATATGAATGCGAAAACTGCATGCAGTTCGTTTCGATCGAGGAGCTGATCGGCGCTGCCGATATCATTTCGATAAACTGCGCGCTGACCGATGAAACACGCGATCTTATCAATGCCGATCGTATTGCGATGATGAAGGACGGCGCGATAATCATAAATACCGCGCGCGGCGGCATAGTGAATGCGGCGGATACCGCAGCAGCCCTTGCCTCGGGAAAGCTGGCCTTCGTGGGTATGGACGTGCACGAAAGCGAGCCCATAGCCGAGGACTATCCGCTCAAGGCGATGGATAACACCATACTGACTCCGCATATTGCGGGCGTTACCCACGATGCCTTCAGCGCGATGATACGCGATGCGTTCAGAAACATCGCCCTGTTCGACAAGGGTGAGCTTGAGGCTATAGCCGGGTCGAAGTACATTTAAAATGCAAACGGCGATCGAAATGCCGATCGCATGAAGAATAAAAAAGATTTTATCGGTGATCGATCGGAAGGAGAAGCAGATGAGCGAAACCTCATTGATAACAGAGCTTGTTGCGCAGCTCAGCACAGAGCACATACCCGATGAGATATACTCCGTGGTGCAGGGTTGCCTGCTCGATTACCTTGGGGTTGCCATTGCAGGCTCACACGAGCTCAAGGGTAAACTCGGTGATTTTCTTTCGGCGCGTCCCGATGAAGTCCACGCAGCGCCCGTGATAGGAATGCGGGCTTTTGCGGGCATGGAAAACGCCGCTCTTCTGAACGGCATCTCCGCCCATTATTTCGATCTTGACGACGGCAGCCGCTTCGGGATGATCCATCTTGGCGCACCCGTTTTTTCGGCTTTGCTTTCGCTTTGTAAGCCCTATAAATTAGAACCGAAGCTGTTTCTGAGAGCAGCTCTTGTTGGCTATGAGACCACGCTTCGGCTTGCGATGGCTATTCAGCCCGGTCATAAGAAACGCGGCTATCACGCGACCGGCACCTGCGGCTGCATCGGCGCCGCCGCGGCTGCCGCTGTGGCAATGGGGCTTGATGAGCAGGGCATTTCAAACACTATCGCGGCGGCGGCGGCAAGCGCGGCGGGTCTGCTCGAGATGATCGAGGATGCTTCCGAGCTTAAGCCGTTCAACGCTGGAAAAGCGGCGCAGAATGCCATCACCGCAGCTCTGATAGGCGCGAGCGGCTTTGCGGGGCCTTTGGACCCCATCGGCGGCAAGCGAGGGATCGTCAAGGTCATGGCCGATGAGTTCAAAGCCGAATGCTTCGATCGCAGCGGCGGCAATAAATATGCCATTCTCGGCATCTACAAAAAACCGTATGCTTCATGCAGGCACTGTCATTCGGCTGTTGAGGCGGCTCTGACACTGCAAAAAAGCATAGAAGCGGACGATATTGAAAGCATAACCGTGAACACCTACGGCCTTGCCGTGCTGGGGCATGACCATACCAACATCCCAAGTGTCGGCTCCGCAAAAATGAGCATCCCGTACAGCGTCGCTGCGGCTCTCGTTCTTGGTTCGGGAGGCATTGAGGCTATGACGGAATCAGCTGCCGCAAATGAACGCATACTTGCGCTCACAAAGCTTGTTGAGGTCAAGGAGGATCCCGAATTCTCTTCATTCGTACCCAAGAAGCGGATCGCGCAGGTCGTGATAAAGCTTAGATCGGGGGAGACTCTTTCCGAAAAGGTGGCCTACCCCAAGGGTGAACCCGAGAATCCGATGAGCGCGGAAGAGCTTGAGCTGAAGTTCAGGCAGCTGGCCGAATATGCGGGCAAGGATAAGGACTATTGCGATAGATTGATCGATCGCGTTGATTCCATGCTCAGCGATCCCGCAGCATTCGATGCGCTTATTGATATGCTTTGAGGAGGTAAAATGAAAACTGCTGTTGTTCTTGGCGGCACGGTTCCGCATATCGATCTTATCTGTCAGCTAAAGGAGCGCGGATTCAAAACCGTGCTCGTGGATTACGGCGCAAACCCGCCCGCCAAACCGTATGCCGATGAGCATATCATGGAAAGCACCCTCGATAAGGAAGCGGTGCTTGGAATAGCAAAGGCTCATAATGCCGATATCGTTATCAGCACGAGCGTGGATCAGGCAAACGTGGTTTGCTGCTACGTTGCGGAAAAGCTCGGCCTTCCGCATCCGTACAGCTATGAGACCGCGCTTGACGTTACCGACAAGGTGCGCATGAAAGCCATAATGCATCAAAACGGCATTGAAACCTCAAGGCATATCAGCATTTCAGAGTTCGAAGAGCTCAAGAGCGCCGATCTACGCTTCCCGATAATGATAAAGCCTGCGGACAGCAACTCCGCAAAAGGCGTTAAAAAAGCCGAGAATATTTACGAGGCGGAGGCGGATTTCGAGCTTGCCAAGGGCTATAGCCGAAACGGCATGGTGATAGCCGAAGAATTCGTTGAAGGCCCCGAGATCAGCGCATACGGCTATATCTGCGGCAACGAGCCCCACGTTATCATGATACAGGAGCGCATAAGCACCTACGACGGCGCGGATAAGGTCATCAAATGCTATGCTTCGCTTGCTCCGGCAAGGATATCCGAAAAGGCGAAGGAGAATGCCGCAAAAACGCTGATGCAGATAGCCAAGGCGTTCAAGCTTGACAATACCCCGCTGTTTTTCCAAGGCATCGTGCGCGGGGACGACATCTCGGTTATCGAATTTGCTCCGAGAACAGGCGGCGGCATCAGCACTCAAACCATGAAAAAAGCTGCAAACTTTGATTTCATCTCCGCCTCCATCGATTCATGGCTTGGCAATCAGCCCGATTTCACCAAGAGCCATCCCGTAAGCAGGCTTTATGCGGTAAATCAGGTCTATGCCGACACGGGCGTTATCGGCGCGATCTGCGGCTGGGATGAGCTTGAGAAGGACGGACTGATAGATATAATCTCATTCTATCGCGGTGTACATGCCAAAACCGATGCTTCAAGCGCGGGGTCGAGCCGAGTGTTCGTTATGGTCGTCAGCGGCGATAACGAGAAACAGATCAAGGAAAAGATCGGCGCTGTTTTCAGCAGGATCGACGTGCTCGATGAAAACGGAAGGAGCATGATAAGAAAGGATCTCAATCTTGCCGATATCGAATTTGCAAGCATTGAGTAAAAACGCCGCCGTATGCCGAGGGCGTTTATTCGGAGCAGCATTCATGCAGATGCTCTCCAAGGGATAACACTAATAGAACAAGATTCGGAGGATCATGGCTTTGAAAGAAAAAATGATTATAGTTGGCGCCGGTTTTTTGGCGAACGAGATAGTGGACTTTATTGAACACTACGATCTGTACGATATTGTAGGCTTCACCGTAAACAAAGAGTACCTCAGGGAAGACACGTATTTGGGTCGTCCCGTTTATCCTATGGAGAATCTTGAGGATTACTATGGACCCGATGAAGTGAAGCTTTTCATGGCCATATCCTGGTATCAGGAGATGATGGGAGTTCGCGAGGTCAAGTTCAACGAGCTGAAAGCGCGCGGCTATCACTTTGCAAACGTGATCTCCCCAAGGTCGTATATTTGGACGGATGAGCTTGGCGAAGGAAACTGGATCTGCGACAACGTTTATATCGGCTATAAGGCCAAGCTGGGTTCAAACAATATTTTTAGGGCATGCTGCGACGTTCAGCATTACTCGGTGGTTGGCGATAATTGCTTCATTGCCGATTACACTATGGTTGCCGGTCACGTTACCATAGGAGACCGGTCGTTTATCGGCATCTCCTGCGCGATCCACAACAGAGTCAATATCGGCAAAAAATGCGTTGTGGGCGGCGGATGCGTTATTAAATACGATGTTCCGGATTATTCGCTCTGCATTGCAAATAATGCGACCATTGTTCAGCGCGATGAAAAAAGCATAGAAAAATACGTGGACTCGACCAACTTGAAAAATAAATAACAGATCGGGTCGCGGCAATCGCAAATAACTGTGATTGATCGGTTGCGGCAATTGTTTTAGGAGGAAAGTTATGATTATTGATTTTGATAAGCTTCGTGCAATACTGCTCGAGAACGGAATGCATCCCACGCGCTCGAAGAACATGGCCGATTTAATTAGGCAGGACATGGCGAACTGGCCGGAACTGTATGCGGATAAGCAAAAGCGCGAATGGGCGTTCGAGCGCGGTTTTGTTCCCAGTTGCTTCGGTATGTACGGCAATGCCTTCAATGAGCAAACCTATAAGAATTACTGGAGCGATTTCGATTATTTCATGGCGTATCCGCTGAATAATCATTTCATTATTTGGATCAATGATAAGCTCACCTTGAAGTATATGCTCAATACTCCCGAGCTCTCTCAGTATATGCCCGAGTATTATCTCTATATTGAAAACGATGGGCATTATACCTGTCTGATGGACTCGCCCGCGCATATAAAGAAGGATGCGGATTATCTGCTCAACCTGCTTAAGGACAAAAAGATCCTTGCCTTCAAGCCCAACAGGGGCTCAGGCGGCTTCGGATTCTCGTTCCTGCAATATGAAAACGGAAAGCTTTTCAGGGATCGTAAGGAGATCACTATGGAGGAATACGAGCAGTTTAAAACCTCCATCAATGGCTATATAGTAACCGAGTTCATTCATCAATCCGATGATATGGAGAGGATTTACCCAACCATTGCCAGCGCTTTAAGGATTATCCTTTATAAAAAGCAGCAACATGATCCATATCAGGAGTCGGATTACGGCTATCTTCTCGGTTATGCGCGCTTTGCCACCAGCAAAAACAGAGCCGCCAGCAACAACGACCAGGGCGGACTTGCCGTTACCATAGATTGGGAAAACGGCGTTTTCAAGGGCGGCTTCCGCGGCCTCAAGGAGTTTTGGACCCATGAGGGCGATGTTGAGGAAAAAGGCTTTGAAAGGCATCCCGATACCGGCGTGGCTCTCAACGGTGAAAAGATCCCAAACTGGGATGCGGTGAAGAAGGGTCTCTTAGATATATGCAGGCACATGTCATCGCTGGATTATTTCGGAATGGATGTTATCTTGACCAATGATGGCTTTAAGATCTGCGAGATCAATTCCTCTCCCTCCGTTGGAAGGGGGCAGCATTATTACGGAAAATGCTGCCTCGATAACGAGGATGCGATAAACTTCGCAAAGAGCAAAAAGCGCCCCTGTAAGAAGAGCTTTATCGAGTGCATCAGGGAAGCAACAATAGAGGACTGATCAATTTCGATGAAGTATCATCCCGCAGATATACCCGTGTTTGCGGGATGAATGGAGTTTTGAGAGGAGATTTTAATGACGGAAAAGAAAAACAAAATCAGCGCCCATAGAGTGATGAACAACATGGCGTGGCGCCTTGCGGAGCGCATTGGCGCAAAGGGTGTCGAATTCCTTGTTTCGGTCGTGCTTGCAAGGCTGCTCGACCCCGAGATGTTCGGCGTGATTGCGCTCTGCATCGTGTTTATTTCAATTATACAGACTTTTGTGGACAGCGGCCTCGGAAACGCTTTGATCCAGAAAAAGGATGCCGATGAAACCGATTTTTCAACGGTATTCTATTTCAACATTGTGTTCTGTGTTTTATTGTATTCGCTCCTGTTCGCCGCTGCGCCGCTTGCAGCAAGGTTTTATGATAACCCGCAGCTTACTCCGTTGATCCGTGTTCTTGGACTCACGATAATAATTTCGGGACTGAAAAACATTCAGCAGGCGTACGTATCCAAGCATCTGCTGTTCAGAAGATTCTTTTTCGCCACCCTCGGCGGAACGATCGCTGCGGCGGTAGTCGGTATAGTGATGGCGTACAGAGGCTACGGCGTTTGGGCGATAGTTGCGCAGCATCTTGTAAATCTTATCGTCGACACAATAATACTTTGGTTCACCGTAAAATGGCGCCCCAAGCTTCTGTTCTCATTTCAGAGGCTCAAGCAGCTTTATTCATACGGCTGGAAGCTGCTCGTCTCCCATCTTATAGATAAGATATACGGCGAGATAAGGCAGCTTTTGATCGGAAAATACTACTCATCGGCGGATCTTGCTTTTTATAACAGAGCGAAGCTTTTCCCTCTGTTCATCACCGCAAACGTAAACACAACCATAAACAGCGTGCTGTTTCCTGCGATGTCAAGCGTTCAGGATGAAAGGGAGAGAGTAAAGGCCATGACAAGGCGCGCGATGAAAACGAGTGTCTATATAATGGCGCCGTTCATGGTAGGACTTGCCGTTTGCGGCGATCAGATAGTTTCGATACTTCTTACCGATAAATGGCTGCCCCTGGTTCCGTATCTGTATGTGTTCTGCGCCACGCAGCTCTTCCTGCCCGTGCATACGTCGAACCTCAACGCCATAAAGGCGATGGGCAGAAGCGATCTGTTTTTAAAGCTTGAGATAATCAAAAAGGCCGTAGGACTTATCGCAATATTGCTCACCCTGCCCATAAGCGTTATGGCTATGGCGTTGAGCACGCTTGTTACAAACGTTATCGCTCAGATAATCAATTCCTGGCCAAACAGAAAGCTGCTTGGATATACCTACCTCGAGCAGCTCAAGGATATAGTTCCCTATATGCTCATTGCGGCGGGCATGGGCGCGGTGGTTTACTGTGTAAGGTTCCTGAATCTTCCGCATATACCCACGCTGCTCATTCAGATAGTTGTCGGCGCAGCGATCTATATCGGAGTATCAAAGCTGCTCAATCTTGAGATCTATAACTATCTTGTTGATATGCTCAAGAGCTTCATCAAAAAGCGCAGGGCATAAAGCCTGCGGTTTGCGAAGTGTATTAAAGCGTTTGACACCTTGATAAACGGTGTCAAGCGCTTTTGTTTCACCGTATACAGCATTTGAGGATGGAGTGCAAGCGGGGCTTTGAAAGCGATGCGCGCATGTATGCAGGCAAAAGCTCGCCGATGCAGCAGAGATCTATACTGAAGGCGGCGCATTTTGACAATGCGCCGCCCATGCCGACTCGATAGATAAAACCGATTTTATTGAAGCTTATATAAAGAGTTTTCGATTGCGGGAATATAGCTTATCGGCAGCCGCACGTCAGCGGGGGAGCAGGGCGAGAGCAAGCGCAAGACGAATTCCGATAAACAGCACGGCGGAAAGCAGAGCGGTGTTGTAAAGAAGCCTGCAGCTTCGGTCGATATCCTTGGGCTCGATGCTGCGAATAGGATCGCCGATCGTCTTTTTCATGTGGACAATGCCGCGATAGCTTGCGCTGCCGCCGAGCTGGATCCCCAGAAGCCCTGCGCAAACCGATTCGGTCTGCCCGGAGTTGGGGCTCTTGTGGTTGTACCTGTCGCGCTTAAAGATCTTCCAGCCGTTTGAAACGTTGAAATTGAGGATGAAGCCGCTGATCAGCATCAGAAGCGCACTTATCCTCGCGGGGAAGAAGTTGAAAACGTCGTCCGCTCTTGCGGGGATAAGGCCGAAGTTTTTGTACGGCTCGTCCACATAGCCGACCATGGAATCCATGGTGTTCACGGCCTTATAGAGCCAACCGAGCGGGGCGCCGCCGATAACGAGGAAGATGAGGGGCGCAACGCTGCCGTCGCATGTGTTTTCTGCGGCGGTCTCAACGGAAGCGCGGATGATGCCGCCCTCGTCGAGATTCTCGGTATCCCTGCCGACGATGCGCGAAACATAGTGCCTTGCCTTGGCGATATTACCGCGCTTGATGGCGCGAAAAACCTTCATACAGGCATCGCGCAGCGATTTGGTGGCAAGTATCTGCCAGCACATCAAGGCCTCAACAGCAACGCCGAGGATGGGCGTGAGCGAGTAGCAGAGCCAAAGCAGCGCCGCAGGAACAGCGAAGCAGATCAGCGCAACGACGAAAAACATAACTCCGCCTGCAGCGATCTCGCCGCCGCGGGATTTCGGGAACCACTTGCGAAATAGCTTTTCGAGCGCACCGATAAGCTTGCCAATGAGCATTACAGGATGCGGGATGCCTTCGGGATCGCCGAAGAGCATATCGATAATAAAGCCCAAAGCGATCGCTATGAGCGGATACAAGAGTTTTTCAAAAGGCGTCATTTAAATTCCCTCCATAGTGAGATTGAAGCTCGAACGGATATCCGCGCTTAAAACGAACGGAGCAAACGGGGGCGGTGAAAGCCACCCGAGGATCGTATAAACCAAATCGGTTAGCCGAGAGCAATTTGCGCCTAATCCCTATTTTAACAGTATTTTTGCAAATAATCAAGTACTATATTGGGATATGTATGGTAAACGGTCGCCTTTTCGGGGTTTTTCAGGGATTTTGGTATAAAATAGCGCATATCTGCACATAAAACAGCGCGCCGTCAGCGGTTGCCGCTGCTTTTTTTTGCGGGGAACGCCTGATGCGCGATTTAACGGGGCTTCGAGCGTGGGGAAAGGGGATAGGAGATGGAAAACGGGAGCGGGAAACGGGGCTCGTCGTCGGTGCAAGCTGCATATCGTTCGCTTCCGTGCAAGCGCGAAAGCTCACTCGTTCCGCTGCGCCTCCTCTCCGCAAAAGACCACGCTCGGCTCGCCTGTTCGGTTGTAAACGCCCTCACAACGGCTCGCTGTCGCTAACACTCTTTTGCGGGGAGATTCAATACGGCTTCGCTTCATTATTTCCGTCCAATAAGAACAGCACCCTAAAGGGTGCTGTCAGACCGCTGACAAACCCAAGTCAGCGGTCTATTTTTATTGAAAAAACTGGAAAAAAGCGGCGAAATATGCTATAATGGAAGCATAAAAAGCAAGGA
>CADBGC010000072.1 GCA_902794055.1 uncultured Eubacteriales bacterium
AAACGCTTATTTCACCATCAAACGCCCCGAAAACGACCCGTTTCTCGGCTATATGCCCGGCTCGAAGGAGCGCGCCGAGCTCAAGGAGGAGCTCGCCCGCCAGTCGGCAGAGGTCGTGAAGATCCCGCTGATAATCGGCGGCAAGGAGATTTTCACTGAAAACACCTTCAAGGTCACGATGCCCCACGATCACGGCCACGTTATCGCAGAGTGCTGCATGGCCGGTGAGAAGGAGCTGAAGATGGCGGTCGATGCGGCGCTTTCCGCAAAGAAAGCATGGGAGGAGATGCCCTGGGAGCATCGCTCGGCGATCTTCCTCAAGGCAGCCGATATGATCACCGGCCCTTATCGCAAGGTTCTGAACGCCTCCACCATGCTCGGTCAGTCCAAAACCGTTTTCCAGGCGGAGATCGATATCGCCGAGCTTGCGGACTTCCTGCGCTTCGGCGTTTGGAGCGCGCAGGAGATCTTCAAGGATCAGCCCGGCTCCATCCCCGGCATTTGGGACCGCCAGGACTATCGCGCTCTCGACGGCTTCATCTGCGCGATAACGCCGTTCAACTTCACCTCGATCGGCGGCAACCTGCCCATGGCGCCCGCGATAGTCGGCAATGTTGCGGTCTGGAAGCCCTCCCGCACGGCGGTGCTTTCCAATTACTACTTCATGAAGCTGCTCATGGATTGCGGTCTGCCCGCCGGTGTTATCAATTTCGTACCCTGCAACGGCAGCGATATGTCCAAGTTCGTTATCTCAAGAGAGGAGCTTGCCGGCTTCCATTTCACCGGCTCCACCGAGGTTTTCCAGAGCGTTTGGAAGCAGATCGGCGAGAATATCGCCTCCTATCGCAACTATCCGCGCATTGTCGGCGAGACCGGCGGAAAGGACTTCATCTTTGCTCATAAGAGCGCGAAGGTCCGCCCCCTTGCCGCCGCCCTCATCCGCGGTTCGTTCGAGTTCCAGGGTCAGAAATGCTCCGCCTGCTCCCGCGCGTTCATCCCCGAGAGCATCTGGCCGGACGTGCTTTCGGCAATGAAGGAGATGATGAAGCAGGCCAAGATGGGCGATGTTCAGGATTTCGACACCTTCCTCGCCGCAGTTATCGACAAGGCGAGCTTCGATCGCTGCAAGGGCTATATCGACAGGGCGAAGCAGAGCCCCGACTGCGATATCGTGATCGGCGGCGAATGCGACGATTCCAAGGGATGGTTCGTTGAGCCCACTGTCATCGTATGCAAGAAACCCGATTACGAATCCATGGTAGAGGAGATCTTCGGGCCGATCGTTTCGGTTTACGTATACCCCGACGACGAGCTTGAAAAAACGCTCAAGATCTGCGATGAGGCATCCCCCTATGCGCTGACGGGCGCAATATTCTCGCAGGATCGTGAGGCCATAGTTATGATGGAGAAGGCGCTGCTGCATTCTGCAGGCAATTTCTACATCAATGACAAGTGCACCGGCGCAGTGGTAGGTCAGCAGCCGTTCGGCGGCGCGCGCGCTTCCGGCACCAACGACAAGGCGGGAACCGCGCTCAATATGATCCGCTGGATGAGCCCGCATTGCGTGAAGGAGACCTTCAATCCCTCCGAAGCGATCGCCTACCCCTATATGACCGAAAAATGATGAATATTTGAAGTTGAGAACAAAGCCATGTTAATATGGCTTTGTTCTGTAAAATAAAGAACTTTTCCGATTCTTTTATGAAAGGATATGAGAATATGAGGATTGATCAGCACCCGATTCTTACCTTTGAACGCGGCAGGCAGATCGCCTTCACCTTCAACGGCCAACCGATGAAGGGTTACGAAGGCGAAACGATCGCTGCCGCTCTGCATGCGGCGGGAGTGAAGGAGCTTGGCAAGAGCTTGGAGCTGCACCGCCCGCGCGGATTCTACTGCGCGATAGGAAACTGTGCTTCCTGTCAGATGATCGTTGACGGAGAGCCGAACGTCCGAACCTGCATCACGCTGCTTCGCGAAGGCATGAGCGTTGAAACGCAGAATGGGAAAGGAAGGATCAAATGAGAGAGGTTGAACTGCTTATCATCGGTTCCGGCCCCGCGGGTCTTTGCGCCGCGATCTCTGCGGCATCCTCCGGCGCAAGCGTGCTCATTCTCGAGCGCTCCTTCAAGCCGGGCGGACAGCTCATCAAGCAGACCCACATGTTCTTCGGCTCTGAAAGCCAGTACGCATCATACAGGGGCGTGGATATCGCGGATATCCTTATTGAAAAGCTCGGCGAATACGGCGAGAGGATCGAGCTGATGCTCAACGCCACCGCCGTCGGCTTCTATGAGGACAACGTGGTCACCGTTTTGAAGGATGAAAAGGAATACTTCAAAATCAAAGCAAGATCCGTGATCTGCGCGACCGGCGCCTTTGAAAAATCCCTTGCATTCCCGAATAACGACCTGCCGGGCATCTACGGCGCGGGAGCCGTTCAAACCCTTATGAACGTCTACGGCATACGTCCGGGAAACCGCGTTCTGATGGTAGGCGCGGGAAATATCGGCGTTATCGTGAGTTATCAGCTTATGCAGGCGGGCATAGAGGTGGCTGCGGTGCTCGATGCTGCGCCGCGCATCGGAGCATACCTCGTTCATGCTTCGAAGCTCGCAAGAATGGGAGTGCCGATACTCACTTCCCATACTGTTAAAGAGGCGATCGGAAAGGACTGCCTTGAGGCCGCGATCGTGTGCGAGGTGGATGAGCGATTTGACCCGATACCCGGCACCGAGAAGCGGTTCGACGTGGACGTGCTGTGCATCTCCGTGGGTCTCAGCCCGCTCAACGAGCTGCTTGCCATGCGCGGAGTCGAGATGAAATACGTTCCGCAGCTCAGCGGAAGCGTTCCCATGCGAAGCGAGAGCTGCGAAACCTGCATCCCCGGTATCTTCGTTGCGGGCGATGCTTCGGGCATAGAGGAGGCCAGCTCCGCCATGGCGGAGGGGTATCTTGCAGGTCTTTGCGCCGCAGCGAAGCTCGGCCACGTTCCCGAGAACTTCGAGCAGCGCAGAAGCGAATACCTCAAGCAGCTTGAGGACCTCAGATCCGGCCCGGTGGGCGAACGCATCCGCGCCGGAATGAAAATAAGTCAGCTTTAAGGAGGAATGAAGATGTTTGAGAAAACAGGTGTGGCCACCCGTGAAATGGTCATTACGAAATTTCCTCCCATCGAGAGGATAAACAAGGGTCCCGTCGCGGTGGTGGAATGCTATCAGAAGATCCCCTGCAACCCCTGCCAAACGGCGTGTCCCTGCGGCGCGATCCGCATCGGCGAGGATATAAACGAGATCCCCGAGAGGGATGAGAGCGTCTGTACCGGCTGCGGCATCTGCGTTGCAAAATGTCCCGGTCTTTCCATAATGATCGTGGACGGCTCCAAATCCGAGAAAACCGTTGAATTCCGCATCCCCTATGAGTTTATGCCGCTCCCAGAGGCGGGTGAGAAGGTGGTTGGACTCGACCGCGCGGGCAAGCCCGTTTGCGAGGCCACGGTCAAAAGGGTCATGAATCCGCCGTCCTTCGACCGCACCCCGGTGATCACGCTCGAGGTAGATCGCGCATATCTCTATGATTTTCGCAATTTCAGGAGGGAGGCATAAGCGTATGGACGAAAACACCATCATTTGCCGTTGTTCCGACGTTACTCTGAAGGAGATAAGGGAGCTTATCTCGCAGGGCTACGTCACCTATGATGAGATAAAGCGCATCACGCGCATCGGCATGGGTCCCTGCCAGGGCAAGACCTGCGGACAGCTCGTGCTGCGCGAGATCGCAGCAGCCACGGGGCAGAGCATAGCCGATCTCAGCTTTCACAACATTCGTCCGCCGGTCGTCGGAGTGAAGCTGCATCTTATCGCGGAGGAGGCCGAAAAGCATGAAGACTAAAGCTGATATCGTCATAATCGGCGCCGGTATCTCCGGCTGCTCCATAGCCTATAATTTGGCAAAGCGCGGCGCGAAGAACATAGTCGTGATCGAAAAAAGCTTCATCTGCTCCGGCTCCACCGGCGCCTGCGGTGCGGGCTTCCGCATGCAGTGGGGCACCGAGATGAACTGCCGAATGTCCAAATTCTCCACGGAGTTCTTCGAGAATGCAAACGATATCCTCGAGTATGACGGCGATATCGAGCTGCGCCAAAGCGGCTATTTGATGATCGCCAACACCGAAAAGGAGCTCGCGCAGTTTAAAAAGAATATCGAAGTGCAGCACGCCTGCGGCATTCCCTCTCGCATGGTAAGTCTTGAGGAGGCAAAAGAAATCGTTCCGCACCTCAACACCGATATCCTTTCGGGTGCCGCATACTGCGGGAAGGACGGCTTCCTTAATCCGCACAAGACTACCGATGCATACTACAAGGCCGCCAAGAGACTCGGCGTTGAGTTCTATACCTACACCGAGGTAACGGGCATCAGAGTCGAAAACGGCAGGATCATGGGCATTGAAACGAATAAGGGAAATATCGAAACGCGCATCGTTGTCAACGCCGCAAACGGCTGGGCGCAGTGTCTTGCAAAGCTGGTCGGCGTTGAGCTTCCGCTTTATTCCGAGCGCCATCAGATCCTCGTTACCGAGCCCGTTGAGCCGATGCAGGATCCTATGGTAATGGCGTTCAACCTCAATCTATACGTTCAGCAAACACCGCACGGCTCGTTCATAATGGGCAGAAGCGATGCGGGCGAGCCGAGGGATCTTAGAATAACATCTTCATGGCATTTCCTCGAGGAAATGGCAAAAACGATCGACAAGGTGCTGCCCGCGATAGGCAAGCTGCGTGTCGTTCGCCAGTGGGCGGGTCTTTATAATATGTCTCCCGACCGTCAGCCGATCTACGATAAGGTCGATGGTATTGAGGGCTTCTACGTTGCCTGCGGCTTCAGCGGCCACGGCTTCATGTTCGGCCCCGTCACGGGAACCGTCATGGCCGAAATGATACTCAGTCTCGAGCCCACGATAGACGCTTCACGCCTCAGGCTCTCCCGCTTTGCTGAGGGCAACCTGTTCACCGAGCCATCCGTCGTTTAAGCGCGCCGCAGCGAACGGCAGACAGAAGAAAAATCGAGGGCAAACTCGCAGAGCTTGCCCTCGATCGCTATTCATACGGGGAATATTAATGAGTTATCAAAGCCGAGCTTATGATAACCACAAAGCGGTCGATACTTTCGTCATAGATGCTCAGACACAGCGCGATGCGGCGTTCGCTTTCGCTATCGAAGTGTTCGGCTCGATCTGCTGTCCAACGGTAGACCTCGAGCGCATCCGCGCCGCCGGGGAAGAGCACGGCATTCACCCTGTCAAAATCGCTGTCCGTATAAGCGTTTTTATTCGAATGGCGGAAAAAGGCACTGCGATAATTCTGCCATTCGTCCGAGCCTGCGGGGGCGAAGAGCGCCTTGCTCTTCAGCTTTTTGCATGAGGCGCGGCTCAGCTCGCGTAAGCTGTCCTCGCAGAACAGCTCGGCGGCGCAACTAAGCGCAAGCCGATGCGAAGGCGCGCCGCGATAGGGGAAAGCTCTTCTTTCTTCGGCCAATAGATCTGCAGGAGTTATGATACGGTAGTCGCAGCCGATATCGGGATAATCTTTGAGCAGCTCGAAAAACGCCACGTCGCTGTATTCGGCACCGTTTTCGCGGCAGCAAACAAGCGTATCGCGAACGATGGCCTCAATAAGCGCTGCACGGCTGTTCGCACCTTCGGGAATTCCGACCACCGTATACCAAGTTCCGGGATAATCCCAAACTTGCTGAAAATACGCCTCCACGGGATAACGGTCGATCACGGAATAGGTGTACGGATAAACCGCCTTGACCCGTGCCAAAGCCTCCGCATGGATCGCATCGCGAAATTCAGCCGCATATTTAAGATCCAGATCGCTTTTCATAGCCTTTCACCGTATACCCATTTTACTTTATAGTTTGATCGGACACGTGCTCAAGGCTCTCTATAAGCCCACGGCACCCTTCGTCAACGTCCTGCCATGTGGCCTCAAAATCGCCCGTATACCACGGATCGGCAACCTCGCTGCCCTTTTTTGCGGTATAATCAAGCAGCAGAACGATCTTATTCTCGCTGTTCCCGCCCGCTATCCTCTGCGCATTTTTCACGTTCGCTTTATCCATGCAAACGATCAGATCGTAGTATTCATAGTCGGCCTTGGTCATCTGCCGCGCATGGTGGCCTTCGCAGGCTATGCCGTTCTCCGCAAGCTTTCTTCTTGCCGGGGGATAGACGGGGTTTCCAAGCTCCTCGCGGCTGGTCGCTGCCGAAGCGATCTCGTATCGGTGCTCAAGCCCTTTCCTTCGCACCATATCCTTCATAACGAACTCCGCCATAGGGCTGCGGCAGATATTGCCGTGACAAACGAATAGTATCCTTATCATTTGGTGTTCCTTTCAATCTAAGATCGCTCAATACGGCAGAGCGGAATGCAGCTCGGGTCAGCCGTAAGTTCTTCGTAAAAGGCGATCTATACATAAAGATTTTATCGCATAACAGATATTTTTCAAAGCTTTTTCTGCATCACGAACCATCTCGGCTCTCCGTCATAAACGGTGATCACCCCATAGCCGTGCTTTATAAAAAACTCAGCCTGCGCTTCGCCCGCATCGGTTCGTGCGATATACGCACCGAGCGATCTCGCCCCGCGGTCTATCTCGCCAATAAGCGCCGCTTCAAGCCCAAGGCCGCGGAAACGCGCATCCACCCAAACAAGGTCGATATGCGCCGCATCCCAGCCGCTCACGCCCGCGATACAGCCGCCGATGATATTGCCGCTTTCGTCCAATATCTTTTTATCAAGGTCGATATAGGGATGAGTGCGCGGCGCAAACGCGCTGTTAAATTCCGCAAGCCGTGCGGTGACGAGCTCGCCATCCTCGGCGGTGCCGCGCATGATCTTAAACTCGGCATCTCCGAATGAAATCGAAGCGGGGGAGGGGGAGTGGGGAAAAACTTCATCCGAAACATCAAGCTTCTTTATAAGAGTGTAGCTTTCATGCCCCTTTGGCCAATCCTTTGCAGTGCCAATGAGGATATAGCCGAGCTTTTCAAAGAGGGGTTTTGCAAACTGAAAATCGAAATTATATGCATTTATCATCATTCTGCAGCCCCGCGCCCTTGCTTCACGCTCAGCTTCAAGCACGATAGCGGTGCCGATGCCGCGCCTGCGGAAGCCCTCATCCACAAAAAGACTGTTGAATTCGGCAGTACCCGATAGATCGATACTCAGAACGCAGCCGCCGATAATGCCGCCGTTCTCGGCTTCCGCCTTGAAAACGATCAGCTCCTCCGAGCCGTCCGAGCATGATCCGGCGCAAACTGACTCCGCTTTGTCCATTTCCCAAATGTATTCCGCATCGCCTTCGGTGCAGGGGCTTATAGTGAAATTCATTTCGCATCCTCCTAAAATAAGAATCGCGCTTGAACTGCGATCAAAGCAAATAGGTGAGTGCCGCGACCGGGATTCTACGGTCGATAATCCCGAATTATCTCAAGAATATCCGTTTCGTAAACATTTCCGTTAAGCACGTCGCCGTTTGGGGAAAACGACACAGTCCGAACGTCCTTAGGATCCTGCTCATACGGTGAAACGGGGGCTGCGCCATCCTCGAAATACTCCGAAAGATACTTTAGCGCGTTGCCCTCAGGGAAAATGACATTGCCGCCGTTGATAGGAATATTCAAGTGCTCAAACGACTTCAGCAGCTCGCGCGTTCTGATATTGTACGGATTGCTATCATCCGTGCCGACAAGCCATGCGGGCTGAAGCTTGATCGGAATATTGGCTTTGACGGCACATTCGGCGAAATAAATGACGGGCTCAAGCGGGATTGTCTCTTGATGGAACGCATCGACCGACAAAAGCAGGCTGTTCACTCCGCTTTCGGATAGATTTCGGGCAACCTCGGCTATACGCTCGTGATCATTTGAAGAATAGCCGTTCGTTATGACCTGCCGCTTGCGGATGCCGAGCTCAGTCGCGGCGCGATGGATGGCGCAAACAACGTCCGGATAAAGCAGCGGCTCGCCGCCGAATGTCATCAGCGATTCAATGCGGTAATTTGCGCATATCTCGCGAACCGCTTTTACCGCGATATCCGCATCGATATGACCGGAGGCTGCTTCATGACCGCCTTGGGAACAATGCTTGCATTTGCCGGTGCAGGCAAGCGTTATTTCAAATTCTATTCTTTTTAGATTCTTCAAGTGTTCGTTCACTTTTTATCGCTCCTATTCATTGAGCCGCTGCTTCTTCTGAATACGAACCGTTTATTGACGGTCAAGTTCCCTCCGCGCTTCCTCGGCAGCCTCCGCATCGCCGCTCTTTATTGCGCGGTCGAGCCAAAACTCCGCAAGCGCGCGGTCTTTATCAACATGTATGCCTTGGTTGTAGAACCGCCCCACAAGCTCCATGCCCTTGTCGTGCCCTGCGTTCGCGGCTTCAAGATACAGCTTGAAAGCCTTTTCTAAATCGGCTTCCGTGCCGTAGCCGTAATGAAAACATATCCCGAGATTGTATGAAGCCTCGATATGCCCCATTTCATGCGCACGGGTCAAAAGCTCGAAGGCAAGCTCGTTGTCCTCGGGCACGCCGTCGCCGTAGATATGCTTCATGGCAAGTTCAAAAAGTTTTTCAGTTAAGCTATCGATCATACCGTTCACCGAGCCGATACGCCATGCAGAGACTTAGCTCGCGTTTTGATGATACACCGACAATGCTTTCGATCGTTCTACTTTATCGGTGTACACTCGCATCACGCATCGAGGAGTATTTTCTGCGGGCATTTTCCGTCCGCACGGCTTTATTCTAGCATCAAGAAAGCTTGCAGTCAATGCGATTTCCAAGCCGTGGAATCAGATTCGTCCACAGGACGGATGCCTGCGGGCTTCGAATCCCCGCATCAATCAAATGAAAATACCCGCCGATTGGCGGGCATTTTCATTTGTGTAAGAACGCCAAAAAGTGTACCAAAGCATAGAAAGAACGCCGAAAAGTACACCAGAGGGATGCGGCCGGTTACATGCAAAACCGTTCTTTAAGGTATTCGGTCAATTGTATCAAATCACCCAAACGATAGGCATACTTCTTTTCCAACTCCCGAAGCGTATTGTATGCGCCGTCCAAGTCATCCTGCGAGATAATGCCTTCGTTTCTTGCAGCAAGCAATTCGTCTTCATCCAGTATAATCTTTTCTCAGTCCGGCATAATCGCCATGTCCAGATACAGGTCGTCTTCAAACGGGATTCCGTTTTCTATGCCGATAGATTTTGCTATGTCAAAATACCACTCGATCAGGGTCCCTCTATCGTCAAACATGATGGTAAGCGCGTATTTGCCGTTATCAGGATAGGCTTCGATCAAAGAATAGCCGTTATCGATAATGCAAATCTTCTCCTTGCCGTGAGCTATGTATTTTGGTTTTGCAACGTTCTGAAGCTTAACAATGCAGGCGACACCCTTGAAAAAAGGCTCATCGACAGTGATTTGTTTGTATAGGTCTTCCGAATTATACGCAAAGCGTTTTCTCATGCCCACCGGATAACACTCCTTGCAAGTCGATATTTTTAAAATAATTATACCATCATCACATGGAATAAAGCAAGAAAACCTCTTTTGACCTGGCAGACAAAAGAGGTTTCTTTGTTGGCGGAGAGAAAGGGATTCGAACCCTTGATACGGTTCCCCGTATACACGATTTCCAGTCGTGCGCCTTAGACCAAACTCAGCCATCTCTCCACGCGCTCAGCGCACTTTGATATAATACTACATTTGCGCACAAAAATCAAGTCCTTTTTTGCCGGAACACGATATATTGTTTTAACGCCGCCGAATGTTGAAACGGACTGCGCTGTATGGTATAATCATAAACATGAAAATCTTGAATAAAAAACCCAATATTATGACTGCTCCCAAGGTCGATGGCGTTCAGCCCTCAACCGCTTTGGAGCAGAGCGAGGCTCTTATTGAGCATGAAACGGACTCTGTTATAGCCGAAGCCTCGAGCAGAAGAAGCTATTTTGTGCGTCTGTTCACCTATCTTGTCATTCCCGTGTTTGCAGCAGCCTTTGCCGCATTCGTTTATTTCAAGGGGAGCAATACCGCGATCGGACTTATACCGCCTGCATTATCGCTGCTGTTTTGCGCAGCG
>CADBGC010000073.1 GCA_902794055.1 uncultured Eubacteriales bacterium
ACTTGATCCTGCCGACCAACAGCATTATACCACGGGCATTTCAAAGCCTGTTGAAAACTTTTCGGCGGTGCGTACAGGGACACACCCTAAACAAACCCTGAATCATATTATACGAGGAGTTTTTACGATGAAAAAACGCATTCTTGCGCTGGCGCTGGCCTTGCTGCTGACGGCAGGGCTGAGCCTGAACGCGTTTGCCGGCGCGCGGGACGTGGCTTCGGCCTATCGCGCCCGGATCCAGAACGCCAAGCTCTTCACCCGCACGGATCCCGTGGCCCTGCTCGACGTCACGGGCGACGGCCTGCCCGAGCTTTTCTTGCTCACGCAGGGCACCAACTGTGTGACTTTACAGTGCTTCACCTGGAAGGCCGACACCGTCTGGCAGCTTTTGAGCCTGCAGTGGTATGAGGTGGCGGCCTCGCGCCACGCGCTGTATCTGCGCAAGGACGGGTCGCTTGCCTGGTATTACGTCAACGGCGACGGCGGCGTTTCGGTCGCGGATGCGATACTGATTCTGCGCATCGCGCTCGGGCTGATCTGATAACGAGTTTTATTGGATCGATCGGAGAGTTGAGTGCTTGATCGATCAATTGATAATATAATAAACAACCGGGCGGATCGAGCTGATCTGCCCGGCTGCGGTTTTGGTGCCGGATCGAGTATGCATGATAGGTATTTTTGAAAAAAGGAAAACTTACTTTGAGGTAAGCTTATTCATGATCCTTCTCGGCAGCTTGGCGATTCCTCGCAGTTTTTTGATGCCCTGCTGCATTACATACATTCTTTTAATATGATTCGATCTGCTTGAAAAACTCTGCTTTTTCAAGAGCTTTTCATAAATCGGCTCGACCATATCATCATGCTCCTTATGCTTGGAATACAACCAAAGATAGTTTGCATCAAGCTTTTTTCTGTATTCTTCAACATCAAAAACGGCGGAAAAGTCGTCAAGCGCATTCAGCGCATCGAGAGTGAGAAGAGTGCGCCTGCACTTGCTGCATTGTCCGCAGTTATAGGGTTTTCTAATGCACACGTGTAGATGTTGTTGCGCTAACGGTAAGGAAACGATTCCTTCGGTTTTCTCAAATCGATCCTTTTCACCTCCGTCGGAGTATATGCGCAACATAGAAGTGCTGAAGCACTGCAACGACAACAGCTCATAATGATCCGAACTGTACAAGTCATTATCCTTGAGCGAGAAAAGGGAAAAATCATATCCGCTCGAGGCATAATAGTACACGCGCCATAGCTTTTGAAGCATATACACCGCAAAGCAACTCGAATAGGTATGCGTGCGCAGATGATTCTGATAAAACTCATCCCAAAAGTTGGAATTTGTTTCTATCAAAGGTAAACCGGCTTTGGTAGCCACTTTTCTGGTTTCCGTGTATCGCTCGTTCATGGCCTTTTCGCGGCCATAATCATCATAGCACTCATTGAACGCACCCACGTTATTGATGCAGAGATGAGTTAAATCGTTTCGAGGGAAAGAGGAATTCATATGGAATGCAATTGAATAGAACGAATCCACGCCGCATGAGCAGCCTGTTCCAACAGCATCGCCTTCGGCAAGCGGCGGAGCGATACTGCATCTGATCCTTATTGCGTGAAGATTCTTACCATACTTGCATAGGCTCGGAATCAAAAAGGTTGAGATGTTGTACAAAAGCTCATCGGTAACAGGTGCTTCGCAAATGATATCGTGACCGCCGCGCATTGCAAAGCTCAGGAAACCGATCACATAAGCATCGGATCGTTCGGTACATAGGTATTTCTCATATTCGCTGTCAACTTCAAACCAAACGTTCTTTTTCTCACCATCCACTGCAATGTCGCAGCAACATCTGCTTTTAGCACCGTTCTTTTCGATATATGGCGTAAAAATATTGATCATAGCAAAACACTCCTTAATGAAATGGATAATATCGGCCTCATGATTGACAACAAAACCGGCGGAAGAAACAGATTCACATTTTCCGCAAAGAGCTACAACAAAGGCTGTCGCACACATAAGACCACATTGCATAGCAAAAAAACAAACAAAACAAAATTGCCTCCCCGTTAATGCTCAGCTTAACCTTGAGCAAGCAATTTCTGTTTTCTGATTCATTCTAATGTATTTTTGAACTGTTGTCAATACTTTGGTCAGTTCGGATCGTGTCAATATCTTCTGGGAGAAATAATGCGACGGAACCAATCGGCTGCATTTTACCGAGGGCTTTGAGAATGAAGGTAGTGCACATGAGCTTGCCGCTCATAATACCGCCTTGGCACACATTCTCAAAGATGCTCCAATCGTGACATTCGCCGAGAGCTTCGTTTGCCTGCTTTTCGCTTGTTGCATCGCAGTATGTAACGAAAGCTTCAAGGCCTTTGCTATTGATTGCTTTCCTTACAATCTCGGCATAATGCCAGGCTCCTTCGAGGTAGAACTGCTTTTTGAAGTTTTTTAGATGGAAACCGTCCATCACAAATTCGACATTGTGCATATGCGCTCCAAGATAGTTTTGTGCGCTTTCGCGCTTTTGTGCTTGCAAAAATCCCGCCGATGTGTTATATTTCGTTAGGATAATTTTGAAAGAGATTTTTCTATGGCAAGAGAGTTTCAAAAAGCGATAATAACCGAAAAAGCGGAGCGCGCGCTTCGCGGCGGGCATCCGTGGGTGTACGGCGAGGAAGTCCTCTCAGTTTCGGGCGAATACGAAAACGGCGAAATTACCGACGTTTTTTCGAAAAAGGAGCGCTATCTCGGAACGGGCTTTATAAACGATAATTCAAAGATTCGCATCCGCATTCTTTCAAGGAATGCGAACGACCGCTTCAACGACGAGTTCTTCCGCCGCCGCATACGCTACGCGATAGACTATCGCCGCACCGTGATGGGGGAGGAGAGCTGCTTTCGCGTTATCTTCGGCGAGGCGGACAGCTTCCCGGGGCTGACGGTCGATAAATTCGAGGATGTGCTCGTTTTTCAGGTGCTCTCGCTCGGCTTTGAACGCATAAAGGCGCGGCTGTTCGATCTGTTTATCGAGGTCTTTGCGGAATATGGCGTGAAGATACGCGCCATTTGCGAAAGAAACGACGTTTCGATCCGCCAAAAGGAAGGTCTTGAGGAAAACAAGGGCTTCGTTTCCGATCCGCGGCTCGATCCCGATTTCGACGGAAAGCTCATCATCACCGAAAACGGGATAAAATACGAGATAGACGTGCTGAACGGTCAGAAAACGGGCTTTTTCCTCGATCAGAAGTTCAACCGCCTTGCCGCCGCGAGGATCGCCAACGGAAGGCGCGTGCTCGACTGCTTCACGCATACCGGCGCATTCGCCTTGAACTGCGCCAAGGCGGGCGCGGCGCGGGTCACCGCCGTGGATATCTCCGAGGATGCAATCGAGAAAACGCGGAAAAACGCCGAGATAAACGGGCTGACAGGAAATACGGACTTCCTCTGCGCGGACGTTTTCGATCTTTTGACGGAGATGGAGAGCGCAAAAAAATGCGATTATGATTACATAATCCTCGATCCGCCCGCGTTCACCAAGAGCCGCGAGACCGTCAAGGCCGCGATAAACGGCTACAAGGCGATAAACGCGAAGGCGATGAAGCTTCTGCCGCGCGGCGGGTATCTTTCCACCTGCTCCTGCTCGCATTTTATGACGGACGAGCTGTTTCGCAGGATGATAAAAGAGGCCGCCGAGGCAGCGGGCGTTCAGCTTCGGCAGATCGAGGGTCGCCGTCAGGCGGCTGATCATCCGATACTTTGGGGCGTTCCCGAAACGGATTATCTAAAGTTCTATATCTTCCAGGTGGTATGAAAATACCGTATCGCAAACACAAAATAAAAAGAGAAACAAGAAAAAGAAAAGGAGAGCTTTATAATGAGCAATAATAAGAAAACTTCCGAAAAAGCAGCGGCAAGCACCGCCGGAAATCCTCTGCCGTGGTGGGCGATCGTTCTTGGAATACTCGTTCTTTTCACGATCGCGCTTGCTATCGCGACCAATGGCTTTTCTCATGCCAAGCCCGATGAAGATAAGCCGATAGAGATATTCTCCGAGCCCAAGGTTCGAATTGCCGAAACCACGCGCCAAGCGGATTTTGTTAAGAACTATTCGCTCGAAACGCTAACCAAAGAGGCGGATGCGGTTGCTTGGATTCGCATCGGCAATTGGCTCGGCGAGAGCGAAACACTCGGAGTAACAACCTTTTCGGCCGAGGTCAAGGAACAGATCAAGGGCGATCTTGGCGGAAAGGGCAGCAAGATAACCGTGGTTCAAGACGGCACTTCCAAGTGCACCGTTGAAAACTATCCCATCTTCACGGGCGGCAACGACGTTATCCTTTTCCTCAAGCGTGCTGAGGAGGAGATTCAAAACAGCGTAGGTAAGGTTTATAGGATAATAGACGGCAGCAGGTCGGTTTTCTACACCACCCTGATAACGAAGGACAGCGAACGCTTCGCAACCGCCTTGAACAATGAGTGGCTCACCCGCATGCCCGATGATATCCCGAACATCGCTTCCATTGACGATATGTGGAAAACCGTGTTTGCCGCGCTCGCCGTAAACGATAAGCTTTGGGACAGTATCATGCCCGAAACAAGGCTCATTTTTTCCTACGACCTTATCAAGGCCGCGATCAAGTCCTACTCGAAATAGTTTTCGCAAACATTATAGAAAAGCCTGCCTTGCTCGGCGGGCTTTTCACTATCATTTTCTTTATGCAAACAGGGGCTTTATCCGTTCATAAGCCTTGAAAGCTCATACATCATTATGGATGCCGCGGCCGATGCATTCAAGCTTTCGGCTCTGCCAAGCATTTTTAGGCGGTAGAGAGTGCATATATCGGCTATCTCATCGGAAACGCCGCTGCCCTCGTTGCCGATAACGAGCACGCAGCCGCCCTTGAGCTCGGGAAGCGTTTCGCTGCCGTGAAGATGCCCGCAGATAAGCGTGTTTCCCGCATTCTTGAGCTTCAAAAGCTCCGCCTTCAGCTCACCTTCGTAAACGGGAATATGATACGCGCTGCCCATCGCGGAGCGCAGCGCCTTCGGTGAAAACGGGTCGGTACAGCCCTCGCCGAGTATAACGGCCTTTGCGCCCATCGCATCCGCCGAGCGCAGCACCGTGCCGAGATTGCCGGGATCCTGAAGCCTGTCGAGCGCAACTATTAGCGCATTATCGGGATAGGACGGCGGGGGAGCGGTATTCGGCGTTTTAACGGCCGCCGCGATGCCCTGCGGACTCTTTGTGTCCGAAACCGCCTCAAGCACGCTTCTTGAAACGCCGATAAACGGTACGCCCATCTCTTCAAGCCGCTTTTCGATCCGCTCTGCGCCGCTTTCAACGAGCACCGTATCGGGAGCCACACCCGACATCAGCGCATCGAAAACGAGCCGCTCGCCCTCTATGAGGTGCAGCCCCGTTTCGCGCCGCGCCGAGCGATCCTTGAGCGAGCGCAGAAGCTTGACCGTTTCGTTTTTTGTGCTGGTGATAATCATTTCGGAGCGCAGGGCTTATTCAGCAAGCGCCCTTTTGATCGCCCTCGCGAGCTGGTCGCCGCAGGAGGTGTTTTTGAAGCCGCATTCAACGCCCGAAAGCCGCTCAACGGCGAATTCCGCATCCGCGCCCTCGAGCAGCCTGCCGATGGACTTGAGGTTGCCGTTGCAGCCGCCGGTGTAAACGATGTTGTGCAGCTTGCCGTTTTCAATGTCGAAATCGATCGCGGTGGAGCATACGCCGCTGGTTTTGTAGGTGTAGTGCATGTTTTTCTCCTTTTCATATTCGTGCTTTGCCACGCTTTCAAGTATAGGATTATAGCAGATTTTACGGTTTTCGGCAATACCGCGACGGCGAAAACCGATCCGGGCGACAGCGTTTTGCATCTTTATGAAAATATATTTTATTTATTGGCGCTAAAGTTGTATAATGTGAATGTATATTATTGATGAAGACTCATCAATTAAAATCATTAGGAGGTTCACCGTGATAAAGCTTGAAAAACATGGCTATATCGGCATTTTGACCATCGACCGTGCGCATGCGTTGAATGCGATAAATTCCGAAACGCTTGAAACGCTCTATAACAGAGCAAACGAGATCGCGAAGGATGAGGAGATGCGCTGCCTGATCGTTACGGGCGCGTGCAAGGCGTTCGTTGCCGGCGCCGATATATCCGAAATGAAGGATCTTTCCCATGAGGAAGCCGTTGATTTCGCCCGCAGGGGCAACCGCGCCTTCTGTGCGCTTGAAAACCTTGAAATACCGATAATCGCCGCGGTAAACGGCTATGCGCTCGGAGGCGGCTGCGAGCTTGCGCTGTGTGCGGATATCCGAATTGCGAGCGAAAAGGCAAAGTTCGGTCAGCCCGAGGTCGGCCTCGGCATAACCCCGGGCTTCGGCGGCACCCAGAGGCTTATGCGCACCATCGATCGCGCAAATGCTATGGAGCTTATCCTGACGGGCAAGATAATCGATGCAAACGAGGCGCTGCGTATCGGCCTTGTGAGCCGCGTTGTTGCTCCCGAAAGCCTGATGGACGAGGCGATGAGCCTGGCTAATACCATCGCGGCAAATGCTCCGATAGCCGTTCGCAACTCTAAAAAGGCGATGCGCTTCAAGTATATGCGCCTTCTTGAGGAGGATCTTGAAAACGAAGCAAGACTTTTCGGCGATTGCTTCGAG
This sequence comes from uncultured Eubacteriales bacterium, assembly GCA_902794055.1. Taxonomy (GTDB): domain Bacteria; phylum Bacillota; class Clostridia; order Christensenellales; family CAG-138; genus PeH17. The sequence continues at coordinate 6,681 of CADBGC010000073.1, forward strand.
AGCGAGGATCAGCGTATGGCGATGACCAGCTTTGTGGATAAAACGCCCAAAGAGGAGTTCAAGGGAAAGTAAAAAGCTATAATTCTAAGCAAGAAAGGTAAAATTATGAAAAACATTTTTGTTATTGGTGCAGGCACGATGGGTCTTGATATCGCGCAGGTTTTCGCCGGCGCGGGCATGAAGGTTACCGTCAACGATATCAGCGACGAAATTCTTGAAGAATCCCGCCAAAGGATGATAAAGAGCCTCGATAAGCGCGTTGAGCGCGGCAAGATGGAGCGCGAAGCGGCGGATGCGCTCGTGAACGCCATCACCTTCACAACCGATCAGAGCACGGCGGCGGAGGCGGACCTCGTGCTTGAAGCGATCATCGAAAACGTTCAGATCAAGCGCGATCTGTTCAAAAAGCTGGATGCCATCTGTCCCGAAAGCACCATCTTCGCCACCAACACCAGCTCCATCTCGATCACCGAGATCGGCTCGGCAACGAATCGCGCCGACCGATTCATCGGAATGCATTTCTTCAACCCCGCCACGGTCATGAAGCTCGTTGAGATAATCCGCGGCATGAACACCTCTCAGGAGACCTTCGATCGGATAAAGGAGCTCTCGATCGCCATTGGCAAGGAGCCTGTGGAGGTCGCTGAAGCGCCCGGCTTCGTTGTCAACCGCATACTTATACCGATGATAAACGAAGCCATCGAGCTCGTTCAGCAGGGCGTAGCCTCGCCCGAGGATATCGATCAGGCGATGAAGCTTGGCGCGAATCACCCCATGGGACCGCTCGCGCTCGGAGACCTCGTTGGCCTCGATGTTTGCCTCGCGATCATGGACACGCTCTATAACGAAACGCACGACGGCAAGTACCGTGCAAGCACCCTGCTTCGCAAGATGGTGCGCGCGGGCAGACTCGGAAGAAAAACGGGCAAGGGATTCTTTGAGTATTGATTTGATCTGAGATCGGCAGGGCGGGGGCAACCTCGCCCTTTTGGCTGTGCGAAAAATATTCGGTTGTATTTTACGAACAATTATGCTATAATAATTGCATCAAAAACGAAAGGACTGATAAACCATGCCGAATATCAAGCCCGTATCGGACCTGCGCAATTATAACGAGGTGCTCAGGGATGTTGCCGTAGGAGAGCCCGTGTTTCTGACAAAGAACGGAAGAGGTCGATATGCGATAGTCGATATAGAGGAATACGAAAAAAACGCCGCCATATTAAAGCTTATGGGCGAGCTTTCAAGGGGAGAAGCAAGTGCGGCTAAAAACCGCTGGCTGGATATTTCTTCGGTTGAAAGGGAGCTCGGTATTTGAATGGCTGAGATTAGGTTTTCTCCGGATGCGCTTGATGATCTTAAAGGCATCAAGGAATACATAGCTCAAGAGCTTGTGAACGAGCAAGCCGCTTCGGATACCGTTTCGGCAATAATGAAGCGCGTGCGGCAGTTAACCGAATTTCCCGAATCGGGAATGCTGCTCTCATCCGTGATCGGGCTCGATGTGAGCTATCGCTTCATAGTTTGCGGAAACTATATTGCGTTTTATCGCTTCGAAAACGGTGTTGTTTACGTCTCGCGCGTCCTGTACGGGCGGCGTGACTATATGCGAATACTGTTCGATGAAGGAGAAAAACATGAATAATAACAACGATCCGATCAAGGCGCATGAGTTCTCAAGCAAGAATATGCCCGCGCTTCGAAACGACAGCGTTTGCGGCTGCTTTTACTGCCTGAAAATGTTTTCGCCCGAGCAGATCGAGCGATGGCTCTTAGTCGAGCAAACGGCTCTTTGCCCATACTGCGGCATCGATTCCATTATAGGCGAAAGCAGCGGTTATCCGATCACCGAGGAGTTTCTTGCGAAGATGAAGGCGTATTGGTTCGGTGATACGGATGAATAAATATGATGCCCGTGAGCATTAAAACGATATCGCAATGAAGAGGAGGCTTTAGACAGCACCCATGAAATTCAACTCCCTGATACCCGAGCTGACCGTTTCCGATATTGAGAAAACGAAGCGCTTTTATATCGACGTTCTGCAATTCTCCGTCGAATATGAGCGCGAGGAGGACGGCTTTATCTTCCTTTCGCTCGAAGAAAATCAAATGATGTTTGAGCAGCTTGGCGACAACTGGAGCGTTGGGGAGCTCTCGTATCCGTTCGGCAGGGGTGTAAATTTCGAGATGACGGTTTCGGATGTTGAAAGCCTTTATTCCCGTGTGCTTTCAAACGGGATAAAGCCTTTCAGAGAACTGAAAATCAGCCGCTATCGAAACGGTGATGAAATGATTGTTCAAAAGGAATTCTTGATTCAGGACCCCGACGGCTATCTGCTGCGGTTCACGGATTGACAGAACGCATTTCGCCACTCGAAATTCAGCTCAAGCGCCAACCGCCGCTTCGGCACAGGGCTCTTTCGTAATAAAAATACGATCGAGAAACGGTATATTTCAATGCGGAAGCGTTTTCTGTTGACATTCCACTCGGATTTGGTTATAATAGCACATACCGAAGGTGAATGCACCATTAGCTCAGTAGGATAGAGCGTTCGCCTCCTAAGCGGAAGTTCTATTCAAGCCCGAAAACCGAATATGCACCATTAGCTCAGTAGGATAGAGCGTTCGCCTCCTAAGCGAAAGGCCATTGGTTCGAATCCAATATGGTGTGCCAAATAACCCCGAGAAACATTGAGTTTTTCGGGGTTATTTTTGTCTGTTTTAACACTTGTGTTTTCACACATTTTTGATCGTTTTGTGACGACATCCCTGCGGCTTTTACCTTTCTTGAGTTTAATCAAACCAAGTAAATAGCACTTATAAGCGCGCTTTTCACACATTTTCACACATTTTGCTTATAACTCATAGAGCAGTTGTACTAATTTTGGGACTTAATGAACAACTATTTGAATGATTAAAGTTCTGTTTTTCTAGCATTTTTCATATCATCAGTATAGCTTGCGAAAAATATATTTCTCCAAAACGGTCGTTTTCGTGGAAAAAGTGCTCATTTTTTTGCCCGTAATGAATGAGGGGACTTTTTCACAGCACCCTCTCCCGCTCCTTGAAAACTGAATAGCCAAATCGAGTAACAGCATAATGATACTTCCGCCTTGAACGCTTCACAGCATTGGGCGGCTCGGCATGAGCATGCGGAGGTCTGAGATAGGACATGCGTGAGGACGACGGCTCGATGAGGTAAACACTTTTATTCTTAATGGAGGCAAACCCATGACCAAAGTAATC
>CADBGC010000074.1 GCA_902794055.1 uncultured Eubacteriales bacterium
TTCAAAAAAACGAGGGCACCGTTTTGCGGCGCCCTGCGAGATGAAAGCATATATAAATTATTTGCCGGAGACCATTAGCTTATCTATAAGAAGGCTCGGGCAGCCCACCCTGCCGAATTCGGGAATGCGGAAGCGAAGATCGTTTCCGACGGCAATAATGCCTTTCAGCAAGGAAAGGAAATTGCCCGCGATGGTTATTTGCTCTACAGAGCGGATTATGCTTCCGCCTTCAACGAGCAGACCCGCCGCTATCAGCGAAAAATCGCCGCTGACGGTGCTTATGCCCGCATGAAGCGCGCCGAGCTCGGTGATGATAAGCCCGCTGTTCAGCTCCGAAATAAGCTCCTTGTAGCTTTTTTCTCCGTTCTTTATATAGAAATTTGTCGGCATCGTTGTAATGGGCTCGGTTGCGCTCGCCCTTCCGGCGTTTGAGGTTGAAGCCACGCCGTCCCTGAGCGCGGATTTAAGATTATACAGGTAGCTTTTGAGAACGCCGTTTTCAACAACGCTCGTAAACACGGACGGAACGCCCTCGTCGTCGAAAGCACGGGGATAGTCCTCTTCAAACGGATCGTCCACGATGGAGACCACCTCGCTCGCAACGGGCTTATCGAGCTTGCCCGCAAGCAGGGAGAGACCGTCCTGAACCTTGTCGGCAAAGAACACTTCGCAGAAGGCTTCCAGAAAATCAACGGCAGCATCGCTGCGAAGCAGTACTCGGTATTCGCCCGAAGATACCGGCTTTGCGTTGAAGGTCATCAGCGCATTGTCTACGGTTTCCTTTATGAAGCCGTTATAATCCATAATATCGGGGCCGAATTTGACCGAATAGCTCGATCGTTCCACGTCGCCCTGTCTGATTACAGGAACCGCGATGACGTAGGAATACTCCTCCTCATTGTCTGCGCAAAGCCCGCGCGTATTGCGTATATGGCAGCTGCGCGTGCCGGAATACAGCTCGCAGCGGGACATTCTGTTTACGCGGTCATCAAAAGCAAGGATATCCCTTTCAAGGTTGCATGCTATGTTGATTTTCTCTTCATCGGTCATATCCACGACCGTGTTCGGCTTTTTCACAACGACCGGGTAGCTGCAAGCGCCCTGTATGGGGTGAACAGCATCGGCTTCGATGGCCTTTGCATTGTCTATCGCGTGAAAAACGAGGCTCTCCGCATCGTTGAACACCTCGGTATAGGCGTAGCCGTTGCGGCCTTGATACATAACGCGCAGGTTAAGACCGCATTCGCTGTTTACGCAGTAGTTAATAACTTCACCCTTGCTGACGCCGATCTCCATGCGATCGTCGGCAGCCATATATACCTCGGCCTCGTCGCATCCAAGCTCCTTCGCCGCTTTAAAACAGGCTTGCGCGAATTCGTTAAAATCCATCATACCTCGCCTCCCTTTCCGCCAACGATGATCTCGCTTACACGAATCCTCGGCTGGCCAACGTTGGTCGGTATCAAGCCCGCAGTCGAGCCGCAGATGCCGGTTTCCATCCACATTCTTCTTCCGACACGATCGATCTTCATGAGCACGTCCGCCCCCTTGCCAACGAGCGTTGCGCCTCGAACGGGGCTTACGATCCTTCCGTTTCTTACCCAGTAGCCCTCGAGCACCGCAAAATTAAACGAGCCGGTTAGAGGATTTACCGAGCCTCCGCCCATTCGCACGGCGAATAGGCCCTCACCCATCGTGGCGATCATCTCGTCCTCATCATCGCTGCCCTCGGCGATGAAGGTGTTGGTCATTCTTGCAACGGGGGCATAGGTGTAATCCTGCCGCCTTGCGCTGCCTGTGACGGGCATATTCATCAGCCTTGAGCCGAGCCTGTCCACAAGATAGCTTTTTAAAACGCCGTTTTCTATCAGCACATTGCGCTGAGCGGGGCTGCCCTCGTCATCGTAGTTCATGCTTCCCCACTCGCCCGGCATTGTGCCGTCGTCAATTGCGGTAACGATGTCGCTTGCAATCTTCTGCCCAAGCTTATTGCAGAAAACCGAGTTGCCTCTGCCCACGCTCGTGGATTCGAGCGAGTGAACGCAGGCTTCGTGCAGGATAACGCCGCCGAAGCCGCCGTCGATAACCACGGGAACCGCTCCCGAGGGGCATTCCGGCGCATGGAGCATATTTACGGCGATCTCGGCTGACTGCCTGCCGACCTGCTCCATATCCACCTTTTCGGCGTAGGCCTCAAAGCCCATGACGTAGCCCGGTCTTAACGAGCCGACCTGCGCTTCGCCGTTTGCGGATGCAACGGCCTGCAGCGTAAGGCGGGTGCGCGGGCGGTGATCCTCGGCATGAAGACCCTCGCTGTTGTAGATCCAGGTTCGTCTGTCGCAATCCATATAGTTTACAACGACCTGGGAAATTTCGCCTGAATATGCTTTTGCCGCATCGGTTCCCTGCTTGAGAAGCTCGATGCGTTTTTGATTATTTATCTCAGAAAAGGGTATTTTGGCGCAGGAAACGCCGATCCTATCCACCGAAAAAGCCCGGGTTTCAAATTCACGCATCCCCTTAAAGGCGGATGCCGCGGCTCTTGCCGCCGAAAGAAGCGATTCTTCGCTCAAGCTGTTGCAATACGCATAGGCGCTCCTCGTGCCCTTGAGCACACGGACACCCGCGCCGACCTTTCGCTGATAGGCGGCGTTTGTCACCTTGCCGTCCATCATGGACAGGGTGTTCTGATCCGTATCCTCAAGATACAGCTCAGAAAAATCGCCGCCGGTTCTGAGCGCTTCGTACAGAATCGCCGATATAATACTGCTGTTTATCAACTTCATACCTCCGAGTATGCCTTTACAGCGAACTATTATACCATAATTCTAAATATTTGCAAGTTTTTTTGAGCGCATTCCGAAAAATAAGAACATAAGTAAAGTAATAGTTTCGGTTTCTGTTGTTTCAATAAGCCGCTGCGCTCCACTCTAAGCCCATGCTTTTCTCAATGCTCGAAGTTTTCTCTCTGCCGTCATTGCGCCCTTATAAGCGCAACGGCAACGTCGTTCACATTCGTTCCCGTGGGCCCCGTGAAGATGAGACCGCCGGTTTTATAAAGCGCGTTGTATGCGTCGTTTTCGGCAAGCACCGCATCTATACTTATTCCAATTCGCTTGAGTTCGGCGCAGGTTTCGCCGTCCGCATAGCCGCCCGCCGCATCGGTCGGGCCATCCGTTCCGTCGCTTCCGAAGGAGAACACGGCGGCGTTTTCCAAGCCCGCAATGCCTATCGCCGCAGCAAGTGCAACCTCCTGATTGCGGCCGCCCTTGCCTTTGCCGGTCAGCTTAACGACGGTTTCGCCGCCCGCTATAAAGGCAAGCGATGCGCCGCTTGAAGCATGGGTCTTTAGGATCGAAGCAAGAAAGCTTCCCGCCTCCCTCGCCCGGCAGCAGAGCATATCTGTTAGAATAACGGGAGTATAGCCAAGCCTTCGGCAAGTATCCGCCGCAGCGGTGCAGAGCTCGCGCACACTGCCGTTTATATGAGCTTGAACGTTTGAAAGCTTCTTAGGGGTTTCAACGTTGAGCAGCCGCAGAGCCTCACTCGAGAGCTTCAGACCGTATTTTTTCGCGATGCATTTCGCATCCTCGGCGGTCGAGGAATCGGGGCAGGCGGGGCCAGAAGCGATCATATCAAGCGGGTCGCCGAGGATATCAGAAAGGATAATCGCCTCCACGCGCGCAGGGGCGCAGCGGAGCGCGAAGCGCCCGCCCTTGACTGCCGAGAGGCGCTTTCTGATCGTGTTAATCTCAACTATATCCGCGCCGCAGGCAAGAAGCTGCCCCGTTATATCCCGCAACTCCTCGGCGGGTATCAGCGGCTTTTCAAACAGCGCGCTGCCGCCTCCGGAGAGCAGAAAAAGCACGGTGTCCTTCTCGCTTAAACCGTTCACAAGCTCGAGCGCCGCACGGGTGCCGAGGAAGGAGTTTTCATCGGGAACAGGATGCCCTGCCTCGAAGCACTCGAAATTCGCTATCTCGTCCATTACATGCCCATATTTCGTTATCACTACGCCCGTTTCGATGCGCTTGCCGAGGAAGTCGGATGCAGCCTTCGCCATCTGCCAAGCCGCCTTGCCCGCAGCAACGAGCAGCACCCTGCCCTTGAACTTCATGCCCTCAAGCGCACGGCGAACCGCAGCATCGGGCTGAACGGCGGATATCGCATCCTTGATTATTTCATCGGCATGCTGCCGCAAGAGTTTATTCATCATTCACTCCATATTATAAAGGCGCACCGTGCGGAATGCGCGGTGCGCCGTGATGCTCGGAATTACTCCGCAAGCTGTTCCATTTCGTCGATAAGCTCGCTAAACAGAGCGAGCGCATCCTCGATGGGCTTTGCTGCAGCCATATCCACGCCCGCGATCTTAAGAAGCGAGATGGGATCGGTGCTGCTGCCGCCGCTGAGGAACTTGATATAGTCCTTTACCGCGCTCTCGCCTTCCTTGAGGATGCGGTTTGCTATCGCAACGGCCGCGGAAAAGCCGGTGGCATACTGGAACACATAGTAGTTCATGAAGAAATGCGGTACCCTCGCCCATTCTATCTCGATGAGCTTGTCAACGCAAACGTTTTCGCCGTAATATTTCTTATTGAGAGCATGGTATTGCTCGTTCATAATCGCGGCGGTCAGCGTTTCGCCGTTTTCCACTCGCTCGTTCATCCAAAGCTCGAACTCGGCAAACATGGTTTGGCGATAGACCGTGCTCCTGAACTGATCGAGGAAATGGTTGATGAGGTATGCCCGCTCCTTCTTATCGGTGGTTTTCGCAAGCAGATGCTTAACGAGCAGCACTTCGTTGCAAGTGGAAGCTACTTCGGCAACGAAGATGACGTACTCGCGATACGCGATCGGCTGATTCTTTGCCGAATGATAGCTGTGCAGCGCGTGACCCATCTCGTGCGCAATGGTGAACATGCTGTCCAGCGTGTCCTTCTGATTCAGAAGCACGTAGGGATGGGGGTCGCCGCCCGCGGAATACGCACCGCTGCGCTTGCCCTCGTTTTCGTAAACATCGAGCCAGCGGTTGTTGAAGCCCTCTTTAAGTATTTTGAGATAATCCTCGCCGAGAGGCGCAAGCGCCTCGATGATCGTTTCCTTCGCCTTTTCGTAGGGGATCTCGGCATCGGCATCCGCGATTATCGGAACGTGCAGATCGTACATGTGAAGCTCATCGAGCCCGAGCAGCTTTTTGCGCAGACCCATGTAGCGGTGCAGATGGCCCATATTCGCGTTCACGGTGTTTACAAGATTACGGTAGACCGAAACGGGCACCTCGGTATGCGCGAGCGAGGCTTCGAGATTGCTGGCGTACTTCCTCGCTCTTGAATGGAAGGTGAGCTGCTTCATCTGGGCGTTGAAAAGCGCGGCAACGGTGTTTTCAAAGCCCTTATAGGTTCCGAACAGGGACTCGAAAGCGGCCTTTCGCACGTTTCTGTCCTCATTTTCAACGAGGGGCGTATATGAGCCCGCGGTAACGCGAAGCTCGTTGCCCTCGGCATCCTTAACTGAGGGGAATTTGAGATCCGCATTTCTGAAATTGGATGCGATATCGCTCGGAGCGCCCGAAACCTCACTTGCGGAAGCGAGCAGCTTTTCCTCGGCTTCGGAGAGCGTATGCCCCCTTTGGCTCCTCATCTTTTCAAGCAGGCGGCGATAGCCTTCAAGCTCGGGCTTTGTTTTATAGAAGCCCTCAAGCACTTCGTCCTCGATCGCGTTTATCTCGGGCGTATCGAAGCTTGAAGCGCTCGCGAGCTGAACATAGAAGCTGATAAGGCTGCCCTTCATGCCCTGATAGAAGCTGTTTGCCGTATCCTCATCCGCCTTGCGCATAGCATACATGCCGAGCCTGTTGAGCTTTACTTTGATCTCATCGGAAAGGACGAGATACTCATGGAGCGTTTCGGCGCTCTCTGCGAGCCTGCCGCGATAGGAAGCTACCCTATCGGGCATGGAGCGCAGCTGCTCAAGCGCCTCAAAGAAGAGCTCGTCGGACGCGAAGATATCCTCAGTAGCCCATGTGTATTGTTTTTCAACCTCGCTCCTCTTGGGAACGATCTTCTGTTTTGCCATTATTGACCTCCGTTTGCCGATATAGAATCGGAAAGTTTCCGTTAGATTATAGCACAATCGTTTTGAGAATAACAGTGTTTTTCAGTATATTTACGCCTTCCGCGCAATTTTTGCGGAAATTCGAAAGCCGCCTCAAGCGAAGCGGCTTAAATGCGAATGACAGTATTCTGTTATCTTAACTTATGCTCCTCTCAAGCTTTTAGGAATCTAATTGCGTTTAAGCGATCAAAGTTACCTGTTCACAATTCGACTGCAAAAAAACGCAAAACTCCAATGCTGTCCGCCGCAGAAAACAGCAGATAATTTAATATGGGCCTCCGGCCCTAAGTCCGCCTCCGCTTACCCAATCATACTCCGCCTTGATAAGCTTCTCTATAGCCGATACGATTTCCTTATTGTTCTTTGCCCATGCCTTCACACTATCCACACTCGAAAATGCCGAAGTGTCAATGCTTTTGACCGTTTCTTTGTTATGCGAACCGAGGCTTTCAATGAAAAGCTTGAGCTCCTTATCGCTTATCCGCCCCGATTCGGCTCGCTTGACGATGTTTGGCAAAAGAAGCAGCCCGTACTTCTCGACCGCTGCCTTTGTAACGGCGCCGGACGGGATATTTGCTTTCAGCTCGGCAAAATCAGCTCTCCACAATCCTTGTGCATACGGATCAAACAGACCCCAACCCAATTCAATATTGAGCAGCATCTCCATCGCTGTCATCTTTTGATCCCTGTATGCCGGCTCCTCGCAGATGCTTCGGTAAAGCTCCGGAAGGCTCGTGATCGGAATGGTTTTCATAGCCGTTGTTATCGCCTCATAGTCATACGTGGATATCGCGGATAGAAGCGGATTCGGTTTTGCAAGGCTGTCATCCTTAAGGAGCTCAAGGCTCAGCAGGATCGCCTTATCGATGGGGTCATCCGAATCGCGGTGCGCCTCAAGCCATTTTTCCCCCGCGCTCGGCACATAGGGCTGCTCCATGATCTGCTCAAGCTCCTCCTCGCTCAGCTCCTTCTCCTTGAGAACATAGAGCCCAAGAGAATCGTCCCAAACCGCATCGGGGTTTATATCGGGGCGCAGCGACGGCTCTTGGTAGAACACCCTTGCCACATTTGCCTTGCCGAATATTGAAAAGCCGAGATTGGCAAGCAACGCAAGCGAAAAAGCGCCGAGCAGGATCGTTCCTATTAAATAAATACTCTTCTTCATAAACAAGCCACCTATAATCAATAATTTGAAACACGCTTATAATAGCGTTTAGCCTGACCGTATGCGCCTGAAGCTTCGAATGGTTCTGCAGACGAGCTATATATAAGCTCCAGTCCGCCCCATTTTGACGTAACCGCCGTTGGATACCCCTGATTATCCCAAGCAACTACCTTGACTGCATACAACGACTAATAAACTCAACCATGCTGCATTCTTTTAAATACATTCTTGATTTTCAGTGCATTGCATATAGCTCATGTTTACATAGTATACTATACGCAAATCCGATGCGCTTGTCAACGATTTTAAGAAAAGTTAATAAAGAGTTCACAAAGGCTCCCCTTCGTGCTTCGGAAAGGGAGCCTCTTTAAGTCTTTTGCAGAGCGTTTAGGCAGGTTTATCTCGCCTTGAGCTCCTCTATAAGCATCGGGATCACCTTATGAAGATCGCCCACAATGCCGTAGGTCGCCGCAGAAAAGATGGGCGCGTCGGCGTTTTTATTGATGGCGATTATGCACTCGCTGTTCTGCATACCGGCAAGGTGCTGGATGGCGCCCGAGATGCCGCAGGCAACGTAGATCTTGGGTCGAACGGTCTTGCCCGTTTGACCGACCTGATGATCCGCGCCTATATAGCCCGCTTCGACCGCAGCACGGCTCGCGCCGACCACGCCGCCCATGGCCTCGGCAAGCTGCTCGATGAGCTTGAAGCCTTCCGCGCTTCCTACTCCCCTGCCTCCCGCTACGATGACCTCGGCTTCAACGAGGTTCACGGTCTGTTTGAGGGACTTAACGGTTTCGATCACCTTGGTGTGGATATCGCTTTCGGAAAGCTCGAAGCTTGCCCTATCGATGATAGCCTTATGGGAAGGATCGTATGCCGCCTTCTTCATAACGCCCGGGCGGACGGTGGACATCTGCGGACGATGGTTCGGGGTGACGATGGTTGCCATAACGTTGCCGCCGAACGCGGGGCGGGTCTGAAGCAGCCCCTTGGTTTCGGGATCGATCTCAAGCGCGGTGCAGTCCGCAGTAAGACCCGTATAGAGCCTTGCGGAGAGGCGCGGCGCGAGATCGCGGCCGATATTGGTGGCGCCGATGAGCATTATCTCGGGTCTGCGCTCGCGAACGAGATCGCAAACGACCTTGGCATAGGCTTCGGTGTTGTAGTCGGAAAGCAGCGCGCTGTCCGCAAGGATGACCCTGTCCGCGCCGTATGCGCCGAGCTCATCCGCCAGAGCTTTAACGCCGCTTCCGAGAAGGAGCGCCGAAAGCTCGACGCCGAGCGTATCGGCAAGCTTTCTGCCCTCGCCGAGCAGCTCGAACACGGTGGGCATGAGCACACCCTCGCGCTGCTCCGCAAACACCCAAACGCCCTTGTATTCGGAGCTTCCAACTTCTTCAGCGGTATTCTTTTCCGCTGCGCCCGCCTCATCCTGCTCGATCGCCTCGCAGGGGCAGTTGCCCACGCAGGCGCCGCAGCCGATGCAAACGTCGTAATCTATTTTTGCGGTGCCGCTCGCGGTGGAGATGGCGCCAACGGGGCAGCCGGCCTCGCACGCGCCGCAGCCGATACATTTTTCGGTGATTATTCTAACCATTTTTCTACCTCCACGTTACAGCAGATGCTTTTCAACGAGCTTGTCGATGAGCGTTTTGACGGTGTTCCTGTCCGCTCCCTCAAGCATCTCGCCCTTGGCCTTGGGCTCTGGGCTGAAGGTCTTGTTGACGTTCGTGGGCGAGCCCGCAAGACCGATCTTCGCCTCATCCACGGGAACGTCCGCAAAGCCCCAGATCTTGACCTCTTTTTCGTAGGCCTCGAAGATGCCTCTCGGGGTCATGTAGCGCGGAGTGTTCAGCTCCTTTATCGCGGTGAGAAGCACGGGCATTTTCGCGCTCATAACGGTGCAGCCGTCCTCAAGCTGACGGGTCGCAACGACCTCGCCGCCCTCGATGCGCATATTCTGAACGTAGGTTATCTGCGGTATGCCGAGCTGCTCGGCGATCTGGGGACCGACCTGCGCGGTATCGCCGTCTATGGCCTGCCTACCGCAGAGGATGAGGTCGTAATCGCCGATCTTTTTGATGGCAGAAGCAATGATATAGCTGGTTGCCCAAGTGTCCGAGCCCGCAAACTCCCTGCCGCATATAAGAATCGCCTCGTCCGCGCCCATTGCGAGCGCCTCGCGCATTGCGATATCGGCCTGCGGCGGACCCATTGAAACGACCGTCACGGTAGTTCCGGGGTGTTCATCCTTAATGGAGAGCGCCTGCTCGAGCGCGTTTTTGTCGTCCGGATTTATTATGCTCGGAACGCCGTCGCGGATGAGCCTGCCCGTTTTGGGGTCGAGCTTGACCTCGGTGGTATCGGGAACCTGCTTGATGCAAACGATTATTTTCATATTGCTTTTCCCCCTGCCTTATTTGAAGAGCTGACCCGTGATGACCATTTTCTGAACCTGCGAGGTGGCGTTGTAGGGCGTCACAACGTCGGTAAACACCACCAGCGTGCTGTCCTGTGCCCGC
>CADBGC010000075.1 GCA_902794055.1 uncultured Eubacteriales bacterium
GTGCGCTTGCCCATGCCGTTTTCGGTGATGGCAACAACATACTGACCGCTCTTTACCTTGCTCATATCCACGACCGCATCGCCCTCAAGCAGCTTGATCGCGCGAACGCCCGCTGCGGCTCTGCCCATCGCGCGCACGTCCGATTCGCTGAAGCGGATCGACTTGCCCTCGCGGGTGCCGATGATGAATTCGTCCTCGCCGGTGGAGCGCTCAACGCTGATAAGCTCGTCGCCCTCCTTGAGACCCTGCGCGATTATGCCGCCCTTGCGGATATTGGCGAAATCGGAAAGCGGGGTCTTTTTGATGATGCCGTTGCGCGTGCAGAGAACGAGATAACCCTCGTCCGTCTCCTTGCCGATCGGGAACGCGGCGGTGACCTTTTCGCCAGTCTGCAGCTGCAGAAGGTTCACTATCGGAGTGCCCTTCGCGGTCCTTCCCGCCTCGGGGATGGAGTAGCACTTGATGCGGAACGCCCTGCCCTTGTTGGTGAAGAACATGATGAAGGAATGGGTGGAGGTAACGAAGATATTCTCAAGGAAGTCCTCATCCCTCGTTGCGCCCGCGCTCACGCCAACGCCGCCGCGCCTCTGGGTGCGGTAGGTGGCCTCGGCGATGCGCTTGATATAGCCGTGATGCGTGCAGGTAACGACCATATCCTCCTCTTGAATGATATCGTCCATATCGATATCCTCGATGACCTGCGTGATCTCGGTGCGCCTATCGTCCGCAAACCTGCGGCGGATATCGAGCACTTCCTCGCGGATAACGCCGAGCAGCTTGCCCTCGTCCGCAAGGATGCCTTCAAGGTATTCAATGGTGACTTTCAGCTCGTTGTACTCGGCCTCGAGCTTTTCCCTCTCAAGTCCGGTGAGGCGCTGCAAACGCATATCCAGGATCGCCTGCGCCTGCTTTTCAGAGAAGCCGAAGCGCGCCATAAGGCGTTCCTTTGCCTCGGGGCCGTTGGCGCTCGATTTGATTATCGCGATTACCTCGTCGATATTATCAAGCGCGATTATGAGGCCTTCCAGGATATGGATGCGCTCTCTCGCCTTGTCGAGGTCGTACTGGGTGCGCCTTGTTACAACGTCCTTCTGATGCCGGAGGTAGTAGTAGAGCATCTCGCGCAGGTTCAGAACCTTGGGCTCGCCGTCCACAAGCGCGATCATGATAACGCCGAAGGTGTCCTGAAGCTGGGTATGCTTATAGAGGTTGTTGAGGACTACGTTTGCGTTCACGTCCTTCTTGAGCTCTATAACTATGCGCATACCCGCGCGGGAGCTCTCGTCGCGAAGGTCGCTGATGCCCTCGACCTTTTTCTCATGCACGAGCTCGGCGATCTTCTCAACGAGCTTGGCCTTGTTGACCTGATAGGGGATCTCGGTGATGATGATGCGCGAGCGGTCGGCCTTGTACTGCTCTATCTCGCTCTTGGCGCGAACGAGGATGCGGCCCCTGCCGGTGAAATAGGCGTGGCGGATGCCAACGTCGCCCATGATAACGCCGCCGGTGGGGAAGTCGGGGCCGGGTATGTAGTTCATCAGCTCATCGATGGTGATGTCGGGATTATCGATCATCGCAACGAACGCGTCGATGGTCTCGCCGAGGTTATGCGGCGGGATATTGGTTGCCATACCGACAGCGATGCCGCCGGAGCCGTTCACGAGCAGGTTCGGATACCTTGCGGGGAGCACGGCGGGCTGCATGAGCGTTTCGTCGAAGTTCGGGTAGAAATCAACGGTGTTTTTATCGAGGTCGGAGAGCATTTCAAGGGTCAGCTTGCTCATCCTCGCCTCGGTGTACCTCATCGCCGCGGCGGGGTCGCCGTCGATACTGCCGAAGTTGCCGTGACCCTCGACCAGCGGATAGCGCGTGGAGAAGGGCTGCGCAAGGCGCACGGTCGCATCGTAGACCGCCGTATCGCCGTGGGGATGGTATTTACCCAGAACGTCGCCAACAAGGCGCGCGCACTTGCGGAAGGGCTTGTCTGGCTGCATACTCAGCTCATCCATCGCGTAAAGGATGCGCCTGTGAACGGGCTTGAGGCCGTCGCGCACATCGGGCAGAGCGCGGCTGATGATGACCGCCATCGCGTACGAAATGAAGCTCTTTTTCATCTCGCCAACGAGGTTTATCGGCAGTATCCTTCCGCCCTCTATATCGGTCGGCAGCTCGTTCGTGCCGAGCATCTCATAGTTTTTCTTTTTCTCGTCCATTTATAAAAACCTCAGAGTAGTTTATACATCCAAATCGGCAACGAGCTTGCTGTTCTGCTCGATGAATTCTCTTCTCGGCTCAACGCGGTCGCCCATCAGCAGGGTGAAGGTCTCATCGGCAAGCACGGCGTCGTCCATGGTGACCTGAAGCATGATGCGCTTTTCGGGGTCCATTGTCGTGTCCCAAAGCTGCTCGGGGTTCATTTCGCCAAGACCTTTGTAGCGCTGCACCGTGATGCGGTCGCGGCCGATCTCGTCAAGAGTGCGGTTCAGCTCCTCATCGGAATAAACGTATTTCTCGAAATTCTGCTTCTTGATGAGGTAGAGCGGGGGCTGGGCGATGTATACGTAGCCCTTCTCGATCATCGGGCGCATGTGGCGGTAGAAGAAGGTCAGAAGCAGGGTCCTGATATGGCTGCCGTCCACGTCCGCATCGGTCATGCAGATTATCTTGTGGTAGCGGAGCTTGGTCTCGTCGAAATCCGCGTCCATGCCCGCGCCGAAGGCGGTGATCATGCACTTGATCTCGGCGTTGCCGAGCACCTTGTCAAGGCGGGTCTTTTCAACGTTTAATATCTTGCCGCGAAGGGGCAGTATCGCCTGGAAATGCCTGTCGCGCCCCTCCTTTGCGGAGCCGCCTGCGGAGTCGCCCTCAACGATGAACAGCTCGCACTTCTCGGGATCTTTCTCGGAGCAGTCGGCAAGCTTGCCGGGCAGCGCCGCCGAATCGAGCACCGATTTGCGCCTTGTAAGCTCCCGCGCTTTGCGTGCCGCCTCTCTTGCACGGCTTGCACTGAGGCATTTATCGAGGATCAGCTTGGCCTGCTGGGGGTGCTCCTCAAGGTAGGTGTTTAGCCCGTCCGCCACCGCACTGTCAACAATGGAGCGGATATAGGCGTTGCCGAGCTTGGTTTTGGTCTGACCCTCGAACTGGGGCTCGGTCAGCTTAACGCTGATGATGGCGGAGAGACCCTCGCGGATGTCCTCGCCTGTAAGGTTTGCATCGTTATCCTTGAGTATTTTGAATTTTCTCGCGTAGTCGTTGATAACGCGGGTCATCGCCGAACGGAATCCCGCAAGATGGCTGCCGCCCTCGATGGTGTTGATGTTGTTCGCATAGGTGAACACGTTTTCGTTGTAGCCGTCGTTATACTGGAGCGCGACTTCGACTGTGGCGGTCTCCAAAGGATCGTCCGCCTTGCTTGCGGAGATATAGATGGGCTCCTCGTGCAGCACCTCTTTATTTTTATTGACGTAGCGAACATACTCGATGATGCCGCCCTCGAAATGGAAGGTGTCGCGGCGGGAATACTCCTTGCCTTCCTCGGCGCCGCGCTCGTCGGTGACCACGATGGTAACGCCGCCGTTGAGGAATGCAAGCTCGCGAAGACGGCGCACGACCACGTCGTATTCGTAATCGACCACGTCGAAGATGGTGTCGTCCGGCATGAAGTGGATGGTGGTTCCGTGCTCGCCGGGATCGCAGCTGCCCACGACCTCGACCTCGCTGGTCTTGATGCCGCGCGAGCAGGTCTGGCGATACACCTTGCCTTCCTTTCGCACATCGGCATAGAGCTCAACGGAGAGCGCGTTTACGACCGAAAGGCCAACGCCGTGCAGACCGCCGGAGACCTTGTAGCCGCTGCCGCCGAACTTACCGCCCGCGTGGAGCATCGTAAGCGCGACCTCGAGCGCGGATTTGCCGGTTTTTTGGTGGATATCCACGGGGATGCCGCGGCCGTTGTCCACAACGGTTATGGAGTTGTCGGCATGCACGGTAACGTAGATATGCGTGCAGAAGCCCGCCATCGCCTCGTCGATAGCGTTGTCCACTATCTCGTAAACAAGGTGGTGCAGACCCCTTGAATCGGTGGAGCCGATATACATGCCGGGGCGGCGGCGAACCGCCTCAAGACCCTCGAGCACCTGTATCTGCGAAGCGTCGTAATTCGCGCCCGCTTCGGCCTCGGTCACTTCGGGATTCTCCATGGTTTCGGTGTTTTTGATCTCTTCCATTTGGTTTTCAGATCCTTTTCTTTTACTCTTTCTTTTTATCGAAAAAACGAATTATCGTTGAATTTTCATTGAAGCGGCGAATGATTTTCAAAATTCCGAAGGAATTTCATCCTCAACTATTCACCGTTCGCTATTCGCTGATCTGCGTAAGGCTTCCTGCCGCGCATTCAAACACGGTCATATTCGGGACCTCGCTCAGCCCGTCCGCGCTCGTTGCGGTAAGGAAGCACTGGCAGTCGAATGCGGAGGAGAGAAGCTCTCTCTGCCTGCCGTGGTCGAGCTCGCTCAAAACGTCGTCGAGAAGCAGCACGGGGGCTTCGCCCTTCTCGGAGCGCATCAGCGCAAGCTCAGAAAGCTTCATGCTCAGCGCAGCCGTTCTCTGCTGCCCCTGGGAGCCGTACACGCGCACGTCGTTGCCGTCGAGCATTATGCCAACGTCGTCCCTATGCGGGCCTCTCGTGGTGTATCCCTTGCGGATATCCTCGCTTCTTGACCTGCTGAGCGCGTTGTTCAGCTCTGTGCGCACGTCAGTCCGCCCGTCCTCATCAAAGGCCACGTTCGGCTTATAGAAGGTGAAAAGCTCCTCTTTTCCGCCCGTGATCCTGCGGTTTATATCCCTCGCAACGGTCGAAAGCTCATCCATGAACTCGCGGCGAACCAGCATTATATCGCCCCCGAGCTCGGTCAGGCGGTCATCCCACATATCGAGCTGGATGGGATCGGGCGAAATGCCCATATCGAGCGCGTTTTTGAGCAGGGAGCCGCGCTGCTTGAGGGCGGCGTTGTACTGCTGGAGCTTATAGAAGAACGCGGGGCGAAGCTGACAAAGCTCCATATCCATGAAGCGCCGCCGCTCCTCGGGCGAATCCTTGATGAGCGACAGATCCTCGGGGGAGAACAGCACCGCGTTTAAAACGCCCATAAGCTCGCCCATGCGCCGTATTGGCTCGCCGTCGATCAAGATCTGCTTGCCCGCGTTTCGCGCGAATTTGAACTCGATCTTGCGGCGACTGCCGCGGCTTACAACGTCAAGCCCGACGTAAGCGCCGTTTGAGCCCATATTGATAAGCTCGTTATCCTTCCGTGTGCGGAAGCTCCTTCCGATGGCGCAAAGATAGATCGCCTCAAGGATATTCGTTTTACCAGCGGCATTTTGGCCGATGATGACGTTGAGCTTTTCGCTCGGCTCGAATTGAAGCCGATCGTAGCTTCTGTATGAATAAAGACGGATGCCGGTTACGAGCATTTTGCCTCCGAAAAGCGCCGTATTACAGGCGCAAATTAAACCAATTAATTATATCATAAAAAGCCCTAAAATGCAAGTGTGCGATTTATTATAGGAAGAAAGATGCGAAAAGGCGGCGGCCTCGGCCTCGGCTCCCGCAGCCGCCGAAAAAGAAAAACACCGCCGAAGCGGTGCCGAGGCAGCAAGGCTGTGCTTGCCAAAGCGATACGAGCGGAGCTACGATTCGTTCACAAGCTTTCCCGTTATATGCTCGGGATTTATCGCAAAAAGCAAGGTTGCGGCTCCCGAGTGCTCGATCTCATGCCTGATATAGGCTTCATCGCTTGTAAATTTGCGGCTAAGCTCGGCGGAGATGCGGCAAAGGGTTTCTTCATCATCTATGAATTCCACACGGCCGAAAACGATAACAGAGCTAATATTCAAAGCCCATTCGCCGCTGCGAACAAAGCCCTTGTCGTACACGCAGAATGAAGCCTTGTCGTGCGCCTTAAGAGCATCGATCTTGTGCCCGTGCTTCCCGCCGTGAAAATAGATTTTGCCGTCTTTCTCGCTGTAGTAGTGATTCATCGGCATACCGTACGGGTAGCCGTCATCGCCGAGCACCGAAAGCACGCCGCGCTTCTCCTCCTTCAGAATGCGGATGCACTCCTGCGGCGAAAGCTGCTGCTTTTTTCTGAGCATTTCCCTAAACATGATCCATTCCTCCCGGATAGTTTTATTTCCAAGAAAATTAAACCATATTCGGTCCGAAAAAGCAAGTGCTGCGCGGCATAATAACGGTTTTTGCCCGCAGATGCTTGCATTTGCCGGAGCAGGGTGATATAATCATCAAAGTCAAATAACTGCCACCGGGTAGTGAATGCATTGCATTCGTTTTCGCATCGTTAGGTCTTTGAAGATGCGAATACGGGTGCTTATTTTTTTGAAGGTGAGGCTTCATAGTGAAAAGAAGGATCGGAAAACCTGCTTATTTCTCAAAGACCGAGGCGATAATTTGGGCTTCGTCCGTATTTGCGATAATCGCAGCATACTGCATTTTTGACAGGGGCGGCTATTTAACGCTTATTGCATCCATTATCGGCGTTACCTCAATCATGATAAATGCAAAAGGGAATCCCATCGGTCAAATGCTGATGATCGTATTCAGCCTCGTTTACGGATACATTTCGTTTGACTGCGCGTACTACGGCGAAATGATAACCTATCTTGGAATGACGATGCCCATGTCCGCGCTTGCGCTTGCTTCATGGCTTGCCCATCCGTATTCGGGCAGGAGGCGCGAGGTTCAAATAAACCGCATAAGCAATACGGAATTTGCTGTGATTTTTCTGCTGTCGCTGCCTGTTACGGTTTTATTCTATTTTGTTTTGCGATTCTTCGGAACGGCGAACCTAATTCCGAGCACGGCCTCGGTAACGACCAGTTTTTTGGCGGCGGCTCTGACGTTCAGAAGAAGCCCGTATTTCTCCCTTGCATACGCGCTGAATGATGTTGTGCTGATCGTGCTTTGGAGCATGGCGATAACGGAAAGCACGACGTATGCTTCGGTCGTTGTGTGCTTTGCGGCGTTTCTTGTGAACGATATCTACGGATTCATTAACTGGAAAAGACTGGAAAAATACCAAATGCCGAAATAAAGCGGTGCATACAGCTTTGCAAACGCGCCTTGCACTCGGCGTGAAGCGATCCCGCCGGCGGCGAAAACAAAAAACTCGACCCCGCAGCCTGCGGAGCCGAGTGTGAAACATTATCAAATCATGGGGTATCAGAACGCCCACTTGCCCTTTCTGAATACGGGCACGGTTTTGCCGTCGCGGGTGATCGCGTCGATATCGAGTCCTTCGTAGCCGATCATGAAGTCAACGTGCTCCATCGAGTCGTTGATGCCGAGCTTTTCGCATTCTTCAAGCGTTTTGTTCTCGTAACCGTCGATGCAGTCCGCAAAGCCCATGCCGAGCGCAAGATGGCAGGCGGCGTTTTCATCAAACAGCGTGTTGTAGAAGAGGATGCCGGACTCGTAGATCGGGGAGTTCACAGGCACCAGCGCACATTCGCCGAGATACGCTGCGCCCTCGTCCTTCGCGATCATCTGCTCCAAGAGTGCCTGATTCCTCTCGGCTTTAACCTCGACCGCCTTGCCGTTTTCAAAGCGAACGGAGAAATTCTCGATAAGCTCGCCGTTGTAGCTTAGGGGCATTGTGGAGTAAACGATGCCCTCCGCCTTGCCGCGCATCGGGGAGGTGTAGCACTCCTCGGTGGGGATGTTTGCATTGAATTCGATGCCCTGAAGGCTCTTATCACCGCAGGCCTTGAACAGTCCCTCGGGGATCATGCCAACGCGCAGATCGGTGCCGTTGTCGCCCTTATAGTGCAGCTCTGCGATACCGAGGCTGTTGAGGTAGTCGCAGCGGGCGTGCAGATCACTGCTGTGCGCCTGCCACGCCGCCACGGGATCGTCCGTCACGCGGGAGGTGGCGAGGATCGCTTCCCAAAGCTTCTCGATCGCCTTGCCCTTGGGAAGGCCGGGGAAAACCTTTTTTGCCCACGCGGCGCCCGGAACGGCGGCGATGCACCACTGATCCTTGTTCTTCCTTGCGTCGAGATAGGGCTTTATGATGGGCCAGCTCTTCTGGTCGGCCTTGGCGATCTTTTTCTGGTTTATGCCCTTGAGTCCGTCCGGATCGTCGGAATCGATGTAGATGCTGCAGGGCAGCGTGTCAACGTAATGCTGAAGCCTCGCCTTTTCCCATTCCTCGACCGTTGCCAAGGTGGTCACGCTCTGATGGCGAACGTGGAGCTTATAAAGGGGCTGATGCTCGAATTCGACCCTGACCTTGCGTGCGCCCGCCTTATAGCATTCGTCCACGAGCAGCTCGATGAACTTGGGCTGATCGAGGCCGCAGGTGATGATAACGTCCTGCCCCTTCTGAATGTTGATGCCAACGCGGGCGATCAGACGGGCATAGCTGCGAAGTACGGTTTGTTTCATTCTTTATCTCCTTGTATCTATTTGAAAAAGAGTATTTTCGGTTTCATAAAAGAGGAGCCGCAGGCGGAAAATTTCCGGCCGCTCGGCTCCGCGTTTTCTTCGACTTTCCGATATTGGTATTTTAGCACTAATATACCTCGATATCAAGCCTTTTTGTATAAAATTAAACTGTTTTTTGCTCCGCTCACAGCTCGGGATAGGTTTCGATGATATGCGCCGTCCACGCATCGAGCGCGCTTTGATAGTCCGTTCCGAACGCTTCATCGAAGCTCGCCTGTCCGAAGCAGAAGCGGCTCAGCGCTTCAAAGCCGTACTTGCCGTCGAGCCATCCGAGGAACGAAACGGCCATCACAAGGCTCAGCTCCTGATCGCCCGAATTGACCTTGTCGGCATATTTGCGCGTATAGTAGCTGCTCGTGAAGAAGCTTACGGGCTTGCTTATCATAGGGCTGCTCCAACCGTCGAGTCCAAGCTCGAAGCAGGCGCGGGAGATGACGTCGTACAGAATGCGCATCGATTCGGGTGTCTTGGCATTATCGTCATAGCCTGCGTTGACAGCGGCATCGTAGTAGGGCTCCTCCGGCGTTATCAGCGGGGTGAGCTGAACCATCTCACCGTAGGGGCAGATGCAGGTGCCGAGGTATTCCGCAAAGCCCATTTGCTCCCAACCCACGGAATCGCTGTTTATAAGAGAGATTATGTAAAGGCGCTCGCGCTCTGTGAAAACGCTTGAAAGGGAAAGCTTGAGCTCCTTTACGTACAGACCGTCGCCGCCTCCCAAATAAACGCGATCGTCCTCCACCCACCAGCCGAACTGCGAATTGCCGAAATCGAAACGCACGGGCAGCGCCGCTATCTCCGCGGGATAGACCGAAGGAGCGTTCGCGGAAAGATAATCGCGGATAAAGCCAAGGCTTTTATCGGTTCTGTCGATCATATCCTTGAGCTCTATATCGGTAATTTCGCCGGTGTACATGGTGGGCACGAACAGCTCCGCATTCATGGTGAAGTCGTCGTCCTGAACCAAAAGGCTTGTGGCATTCCACGCCTCCGCCGGTATATCCAGATCGGAGTAGCCGGAGCTGCCGCTGATATAAAGGGTTTGGGGATCGGATGCATAAGTAAAGTAAAGCGGTCTCGGCGTGGGCGCTTCCGTGGGAGCTTCGGTCGGAGCCTCGGTCGGCACTTCGGTCGGCGGCTCGGTCGGCTCGTTCGGAATTATCGGCACTATGGGCGTAATGGCGCAGCCGAGAAACAGAAATGCAAGCAGCACGGATAT
>CADBGC010000076.1 GCA_902794055.1 uncultured Eubacteriales bacterium
AACTCATTTTTTTTCATTATAATACTGCGGAAGCATGAAAACTTATCCATGCTTCCACAGCATAATTATACTACTCTTTTATCGGTTTTTCAAGAAGCGCGGAGCGCAGACTCAAAGCAGCTCGCCGCTCCCTGCTTCGCCCTCGTTTTCCTGCTTCGCCGTGTCGCCGTTCGTATCGTTTGCGCCGTTTGCCCTGTTCGCGCCTTCAATACCGAGCGCGGGGGCTATGGAACGGCGAATGGCGCGCGCCCGCTTTATCGCTGCGGTGCCGACGAGAGCGCCAACGGATATGACCGCCGCAGCGCCGCCGATTATATAGGGCAGCGTGTTGGAGGCGGGGGCGGCAAGGTCGAACGCTTTTTCTGCGGTTTCGCAGTCAACCTTCCAAAAATCCTCGCATTCATCGTCCGCTCGATCCGCTTGAAGCGGCAGGGGAACCGAGTGCAAGGGAACGCTTTTCAGCGGCGGTAAGCCCATCGCGATCCTTATCCTTGCCGCTTCAAGCTCGTTTATCTTGCGCTGAACGCAGTCGCGGTAGACCTGAGAGCCGAGCTCGTTCGGGTGGAGCGAGCCCGCATAGGTCGTTTTGCTCGCATCGATATCGTTCGCACCCGCGCCGAAGGTTATGCGATGGATGAATTCGATACTGCGGCGGGCTTCGGGGTCGTCATAAAACGCCGAATACGCCGCGTGCCCCTCGAACTCCTTCTCAACGGAAACGAAGTGTATTGGCATTCCCGAGGCGCGAAGCATCCCCACAAGGTATTCGATATGCTTGTTCAGATCCGAAACGGCATCGTTCATAAGCACGGCGGCCTGCTTGCTGAACAGCGTTTTGCTGCCCGCAGGCGAAAAGAGCCTCGGATAGCCCGCAACTATGATCTGCGCCTGCGGCCCCGCAGCCTCGGCGATCAGCCGATATGCCCGAATAAGGCTGTCCCTTATTCCGTCGGGTGCATAGAACCGCTTCCAGAGCGAAGCGAGCTTAAGCTTTAAAAAGCTTCTGCCAACGTAAGTATGCCCCGCGATCGCATGGGATATGATCTCGCCGAAGCCCGCATCGTTGCCGCCGAGCGTAAGAGTAACGTAATCCGCCTTTTTATCGCCGAGCGATTTGAAAATATCGAGCTGCGGTGCAAGCTCCTTGGTGGGGTAGGTGAGGTAATGCGGGGTGTTGTCGTTCGGGCGTAAAAAGCGCGCCTTGGCGGTCTTCTGCTGCTTTTCCCAGATATGCCGCGCCCTTGCGCCGGAGGCCGCCGCAAAGAACCAGTTTTCGTTTCGATGCTCCGCCATTCTGCCGCGCACACCGGGAAGAGTAAGCTGCCCGGGCCAGCTTCTTTCGGATCTGTGTGCAAGAAAATCAAGGCTTGAATACCTGCTTGCGGCATCCTGCGCATAGTAGGGCTCTATGCCCTCGCCGGAGGAGTACGAATCGCCGAGCGAAACGATAACAAGCGAACGCCTGCCTTCGCCTGTTTTGCTTTGCGCATTATTCGTTATAGCCTTGAGCTTATCCAAGCATCCTCCTTTGCGGCACGGGAGCGCGGCAAAGCGTTTTTCGCTGAGTGGCCGCCAACTTATAAATCAATATGATTTTAGACTCTGAGCGGTGGTTTGTCAATATGCAATCGGCGGGCAGAGCTTGACAAAACCCTGATTCAATGATAAACTTACTGCCTGTAAATGCGATGAAGCGGATAATCCGTCCTGCTTCACCCGCTCAAGCGAGCCGCGTTTTGGTGCAAGGCGGCAGCGGGGAAGGGCGGCACTCACCGCGGAGCTTTTGCGGCGAACGAAGCGAATTTTCCCGCTTCCTCAGCCGCAAGCGTATGCCCGCGTTAAGGGCGTTGAGCGGCTCGAACAAGGCTTCCTGCTTTTTCGGGCAACCGAAGTGGTACCGCGCGGGTACTCAAACTGTTTTCCTGCGTCTTCGGAAACGGCAAAGCCGTTTTCGAGGGCGCTTTATTTTGCTTATAAACCGAAAGGAGCTTCATAAATAATGAGCGAACGCTACGAACATCTGCCGATAGAGAAAAAATGGCAGAAGATCTGGGACGATACGCATTGCTTCGAGGCGAAGAACGACTTTACCAAGCCCAAGTACTATGCGCTGATCGAGTTCCCGTTCCCCAGCGGTGCGGGTCTGCACGTGGGTCATCCGCGCAGCAACACCGCGCTTGATATCATCACAAGAAAGCGCCGCATGGAGGGCTACAACGTCCTCTTCCCGATCGGCTACGACAGCTTCGGTCTTCCCACCGAGAACTACGCCATAAAGACCGGCGAGCATCCCGCGAAGGTCACCGAGCGCAATATCAAGGTTTTCCACGATCAGCTCAAGATGCTTGGCTTTTCCTTCGATTATTCAAGGGAGATCTACACCTCCGATCCCGAGTATTACCGCTGGACTCAGTGGATATTCCTCAAGCTCTTTGAAAAGGGGCTCGCGTATAAGGCCGAGCTTCCGATAAATTTCTGCACGAGCTGCAAGGTCGGCCTTGCAAACGAAGAGGTCGTGGACGGCTGCTGTGAGCGCTGCGGCGCGCCCGTCGTGCGCATGGTGCGCTCCCAGTGGATGCTCAAGATAACCGCTTATGCGGACAGGCTGATCGACGATCTGGATACCGTGGACTTCATCGACAGGGTCAAGCTCTCCCAGAAGAACTGGATCGGCAGGAGCACCGGCGCTGAGGTCACCTTCAAAATCGAAGGCTACGACGAGGGACTGCGCATCTACACCACCCGCCCCGACACGCTCTTTGGAGCCACCTATATGGTCATCGCGCCCGAGCATCCGCTCGTTGAGGCGATGGCGGACAGGATCACCAATATCGACAAGGTGCGCGAATACCGCGCCGCCGCCGCAAGAAAGAGCGATTTTGAGCGCAGCGAGCTCGCCAAGGATAAGACCGGCGTTCCGCTCGAGGGCGTTTCGGCGATAAATCCCGCCACGGGCAAGCCGATCCCCGTTTGGATATCGGACTACGTTCTGATGGGATACGGCACCGGCGCGATCATGGCGGTTCCGGGTCACGACACGAGGGACTATGAGTTCGCCAAAACCATGGGTCTGCCGATAGTCGAGGTCGTCGCCGGCGGCGATATCGAGAAGGAAGCGTTCACCGACTGCGAGACCGGCGTGCTCGTCAATTCGGGCTTCCTGAACGGAATGCAGGTCGAGGACGCGAAGAAGGCGATGATCGAATGGCTCGAAAAGGAAGGCATCGGAACCAAGAAAACCAATTTCAAGCTCCGCGACTGGCTGTTCAGCCGCCAGAGGTATTGGGGAGAGCCGATACCGCTCGTTTACTGCGAGCATTGCGGCTGGGTGCCGCTCCCCGAGAGCGAGCTGCCCCTGCGCCTGCCCGAGGTGGAGGACTTCCGCCCCGCGGACGACGGCTCTTCGGCGCTCAAGCGTGCGACCGATTGGATACACACCACCTGCCCCAAGTGCGGCGCGCCCGCCGAGAGGGAGATCGACACCATGCCCAACTGGGCGGGCTCGAGCTGGTACTATATGCGCTATTGTGATCCGCACAACGAAAACGCGCTTGCGGATAGGGAGGCGCTCGACTACTGGCTGCCCGTGGATTGGTACAACGGCGGCATGGAGCACACCACGCTGCATCTTCTGTACTCCCGCTTCTGGCATAAGTTCCTCTACGATATAGGCGTAGTCGGCTGCCCCGAACCCTATATGAAGCGCACGAGCCACGGCATGATCCTCGCCGAGGACGGCAGCAAGATGAGCAAGTCCAGGGGCAACGTTATCAACCCCGACGATCTTGTGAACGAATACGGCGCGGACACCGTGCGCGCCTACGAGATGTTCATCGGCGCATTCGATCAAACCATCCCGTGGAGCACTCAGGGCGTGAAGGGCTGCCGCAGATTCCTCGAAAGGGTATGGCGCCTTCAGGATATGCTCACCGAGGGCGAAGGCATCCGCAAGGAGCTGGCTGCAAGCGTCCACGGCTGCATCAAGAAGGTCACCGAGGACTTCGAGCGAATGAAGTTCAACACCGCGATCGCCGCGATGATGAGCCTTGTGAACGACTTCTACCAGAAGGGCGACGTGACCAAGGATGAGCTGCACACGCTGCTCGTTCTTATGAACCCCGTCTGCCCGCATATCACCGAGGAGATGAACGCGCTGATCGGCTTCAACGCGCCGATCTACGAGGGCGAGTGGCCCAAGCACGACGAAGCCGCGCTCGTTAAGGACGAAATGGAGATAGCGGTGCAGGTCAACGGCAAGATCCGCGCAAGGATGATGATCCCCGTTGGCATGGAGGAGGCCTCGCTGCGCGAAATGGTGCTTGCAAACGACGAGGTCAAGCCCCACGTTGACGGCAAGACCATCGTTAAGTTCATCGCGATAAGGAATATCGTGAATATAGTTGTTAAGTAAAAAGCTTGAAGGGGCGCGCGGTCTCCGTGCGCTCTTTCTTCATAGAAGGTCTGTAAGTTCCAAAACTCAAGCGCAGGTTGAATCCGTTAGATTTCGGCGTTATTTACTTTTTATCGATGATGGGGTATCATCAAAGCATCTCGAGATAATAACGAATAATTGTGAAAGGAAACGAAACTATGGATAACGCTAAAATCGGAGCCTATATCCAAATGCTTCGCCATAGGGCGGGGCTGACTCAGAAGGAACTCGCCGAGAGGTTGAATATCTCGTTTCAGGCCGTTTCCAAATGGGAAACGGGGGAGAGCCTGCCCGATACGGGCATCCTTCTCGACGTTGCGGATATACTCGGAGTTTCGGTCGATAAGCTTTTGACGGGCGGCGCGTTCATCACGAACGAACGCAAGCTCATGCGCCTTGAGGACGTTAAGATCGGCTTTGAGCTTCTTGAGGATATCGGCCGCTGCTTTGGCGAAAAATGCACCTTCTATACCGCCATGATCGACGGCATAAACGAAAAGATGAACATGGATATTCTCGAGTATCTGAAGAACCCGAAAACCCGTGACGTTATGTACGCCGAGGTGCTCATTCAGGGCATTATGGACGGAAAGACAGTCGATATGGAGGAGATCGAGGCGGGGCTTGAGAATAAGAAAATGGTCGAGGTCATAAGGGAATACCTTAAAAAGGCCGAGGCCTGAACGCCGATACAAAACCGAAAAGGGGTGCGTGGTGTGTGCCCCTTTTGGCGTGGCTCGCTTCAAAGCCGATGCGGTAAAAAATCGATGCCGCTTGCTCCGTTTAATTCCTATTTCGCACTTTTCGCGGAATATGCGATGCTAAACACGAATGATTCATGTGGAAAAGCAGCTGCATTTATGATATCATATTCAAAGTGGAGCACGCAATAATGCTCCGATTTTTATGAAAAGCAATCGGGAAAGGTGAAAAAATGAAATTATCGATCTCATCACTTGTGAAATCTTTTGATAAAAAAGAGGTGCTCTGCGGTGCTTCGTACACATTCGAGCAGGGCAAGATCTACGGTCTGCTCGGAAGAAACGGCGCAGGAAAGACCACGCTTTTCAACTGTATGAACGAGGACATACCCATCGACGGAGGAAGCATCGTTTTGGAGGATAACAACGGCAGCAAACGACCCCTTACTGCGGACGACATTGGCTATGTTCTTTCAACTCCTGTGGTGCCGGATTTTTTGACGGCAAGGGAGTTTATTCGGTTCTTTCTGGATATCAACCGCGGCAAGATCGAATCCCCCCGCGAGCCGGATGAATACCTGGACTATATGCAGATAGATCAAGAGGATCGCTTCAAGCTTATAAAGGACTTTTCTCACGGCATGAAGAATAAGATGCAGCTCTTGGTCAACTTCATCGCCGACCCGCCGATTCTGCTGCTCGATGAGCCGCTTACGGCGTTGGACGTTGTAATGGCGGACGAGATGAAGCGGCTGCTCAAACGCCGAAAGGAAGCCCATATTACTATCCTTTCGACACACATAATGGAACTGGCGTTGGATATTTGTGACGATATCGTGATCCTGCATAACGGTGTTCTTGCCCCTGTTTCACGCGATCAGCTTGATGATGCGGCGTATAAGGAGCGCATAATAGCCGCGCTCAAGGAGGAAAGCAATGCTTGAGGCGTTCATTCAATCATTCAAACTGCGGATAGCTTATCGAGTAAACGGGATCCTCTATAATCTGAAAAGGCTTCCCCTCATAAAAAAGCTTCTGCCGGTGCAGCTTTACGATTCGGCGTTTCTAAAAGCTTTCGCCCGCGTTCTGGCGGTGCTTGGCGAGATTTTCGGCTTCTTTGCAGGAAAGCTGCTTTACATAGCGCTGTTCATTCTGCTTCCGTGCTATTATTTGAAGCCGCTTCACGGAATAGGCTATGCGCCTCTATTTCTCAATATCTTTTTCTTTATGACCATATTGGGAGCGTTGAGCAATAATCGGTTCTGCCAAAGTGATGCAAGCTCGTTTTATGCCGTATTCCTTATGCGTATGGATGCAAAGCGATACACTCTGTCAAACTACGCATATTTTATCGTTAAAACCTTCGTTGGCTTCGCAGTTGTGCTTGCTTCGCTGTATTTTATAGCTAAAGCGAATGGCGTTGCCGATATCCGCCCCGTTTGGATAGTATTGATGCCGCTGCTTGCGGTCTGCGTAAAGGTGATAGCCGCCGCTGCCGATATCAAGCTGTTTGAGAAAAGAAAAAAGCTGCTCAAGGATTTTTCGGCAATATTCTTGATCTCTATCCCTGTATTCCTTGCATCAGCCTACGCTCTCCCCGTATTTGGCATCGTTTTGCCGGCTTGGGGCTTCTATGCGGCATCCGCAGTTTTTGCGTTGTTAGCCATTCCCGCCGCAGTCTGCGTTATTCGCAGCAGCGAGTATCGCAGGATCTATCAGAAAAACCGGTATTCGCCTGTATCCGCAAGCGATATTCAACGCGGCGTACAGGAAAAATATAAGCAAAAGCTGGAGCTTGGAGCCGGGCAGGAGAGCCGCAAAACAGGCTGTGCGCTTTTTAACGAGCTGTTCGTGCGCCGTCATCGCAAGCTGCTTATGCGCCCTGCTCAACGCACAGCCATCGTTTTGGCTTTCGTTTCAGCCGCCGCCGTGGCAATATCTCTATTTGAGCGTGGTTTTGCTGAAAACATCAACAGCAGGATAATGAAAACGCTGCCGTATTTGCTTCTTGTGATGTATAGCATAAACCGCGGCGCAACCACCACGCAGATATTCTTTTACAGCTGCGACTGCAATATGCTGACTTATCGATTTTACCGTCAGCCAGGAACCGTTTTGAATCTTTTCAAAGAAAGACTCAAAACCGTTGTGCTCATCAATCTGCTTCCGAGCGCGGTCATTTGCCTGGGTGCTGCTCTGCTGCTTTTTGTTACCGGCGGCACGGAGAGGATGATCGACTATCCTGTTCTGATAATTTCAATACTGTCCATGTCCGTGTTTTTCTCGGTGCATTATCTGGTGCTCTACTATCTGTTTCAGCCATATACCGCAGGTCTTGAAACGAAGCACCCGGTCTATTCGCTGATAAGCGGGCTAACGTACCCCGTGTGCTACGTGATCTCAACGCAGCTTGGCAAGCTGATATCGCCACTGATTTTTGGAGGCATACTCATAGGGTTCTGTGTGCTGTATACCGCAATTGCGCTTATACTTGCTTATAAGCTTGCACCGAAAACCTTCAAGCTGCGCTGATCGGCATAGCAGATCTCCGCATTAAGAAATAAGGAATGGACGCGGCGCGCACGTCCATTTTGCTAATGAGATGCAGTAATATCAAAATACCGATGCATACCTAAAACTAAAGCTCAACGAACAAAAGCCCTTCCTTTCCGTAATCGAGCCTTTGCACTATCCTTCCGTTTTCAAATAAGAAAGCGCCGCCGATGGACTCGGGATCGTGAGAAATGGGATTCACAAGCAGCGCTTTGTTCGCGGCAAGCAGCGATTGCTCGGCATACTCGTTTTCATACTTGCGCCATTCATCCAATGAAAAATTGACGTAAACGGGCCAAATAAGAACGCCGTCCGTCTTGAACCTTTCGGGCATATCCCACATATCGCCGCAGAGCGCAAGCATGAAAATTTGACCTCTATACTCAAATTCGCAAACGGAATCTCCCTCGCAATATTCTTTGCCGGCAAAGCTCTCCTTCCAACCGGTGGAAATTCTTCGGTAGTTATGGGCAAGCCTTCCGTCGATTATCACGGCGTATGAGGAGTAGACAGCCTCTCCGGCCCTTTCATAGTAGCCGAAAGCGAGATCGACACCTGCGTTCGTGCTGTATTCTTCAAGCCGATGCATCCTTTCATCGTCTTGAGAAATCGCGGTATCGCAGTCCCTTTCATAGCTGAAGCTCATTGCATCAAAGCCCTGAAGGAAGCCCTCGCCGAAGCAAAGCATATCAGCGCCGTTTTCGCGCGCTTCAAATAAGCCTCGCTGCATCTGAAACAGATTGAAGCCGATATTCCCGTTTCGGAATTCATAACAAGCCAGACCTATCTTCATAACGCTAATCCTTCTCCGAATAATCACAGCCCGTCCAAAGCTTGAAAGCAAGAACGCCCTGGTGATAGAGAATGCGCTCGCCCGTAACAGTTGTCAGCGAGCGGTGCTTGGCAGTTTTTATTAGCTGGGTATCGCGGTCGCTTCTATAAACAAGATCCACAACGGTGCAGGTCGGCTTCAACAGCGAAACGAACGAAAGATCGCCGAAAACAGCGCCGTTCTTCATCCCGAGTGGAGTGGCGTTTATAAGTATATCCGCACTCGAAATCAGCGAAGATGCAACCTCGAAGCTGAAGATCGCATCCTCGATAGGGTGGGCTCGTCCTGTTATTGCGCGTTGTCTTGAAACGGTGTGCGCTGAGCAGCCGGCATCCTCAAGCGCGATCCTTGCGGCGCTTGCCGCGCCTCCGCTGCCGAGGATCACCGCGCTGCATCCTGCGGGCTCGATCCCCGCTTCACCAAGCGCATTCAAAAGACCTGCCCCGTCGGTATTGTGACCGATAAGCATTCCGTTTTCACAGCAAACTATATTTACCGCTCCCGCTCTCTTTGTAAAGTCCGATGAATCATCAAGGAGCGGGAGAATGGCTTTTTTATGAGGCATAGTAACGGCAAAGCCGTTAAGACCATGCGCTTGAACGGTTTCGCGAATGCCGTCAAGCTCGTTCGATAAAACGCGAATGCGCTCAAAATCCGCATCGATGCCGAATTTATCAAACATTGGCGCGTAGAGCTCGGGCGAGCGGCTTTGCTCGACGGGATCGCCGATGACAGCAAAATGTTTTTTGTTTTTATCCATAGATTTATCCTCCGAGTCTGCTTAAAAGGATATCGGCTCCAACAAAGTAGCTTCTGTCGCCAAGCGCGGAAACCTGCGCTGCGCACACCGGCTCTATCACGCTCACGGCGCGAAAGCTCTCCCTGTTGTGGATGTCGGAAAGATGCACTTCAACGCAGGGGATCTCGGCGGATTCTATTGCATCGCGAAGCGCATAGGAATAGTGTGAAAACGCACCCGGGTTGAATACTATCCCATCGATATTGCCGATGGAAGAGTGGATGCGGTCGATAAGCTCGCCCTTGTGCTCCTCCTCCGGCATAAACTCGTCGATTATCGAATTGCATACGTCGACACATTCGTTGCAAATAAACGCTCCTGTCGGCGCGGGAATGAGGAAGGAGACGTCCGGGTCGGCTTCGCTCCTTCCGCAAAAACTGCATCTTGCGGCTTTC
>CADBGC010000077.1 GCA_902794055.1 uncultured Eubacteriales bacterium
GCTTATGCTGCCTATGAAATGGGGCATAATCGAGGTTGCCCGAGAAGCCGGGGCGCAGATAATCCCGATGGCGCTCGATTATGACCGAGAAAGCATGGTCTGCCGCGTTCGCTTCGGTGCGCCGCTCCACGGGGAAGCACTTGAGGATAAAGCCGAGGGAATACGCCTTCTTCGGGATTCGATGGCTTCGCTTCGATACGAACAGCTCTGCACCCAACCCGCACTCTCAAGGCAGACCGCCGACCTTGCTAAACTGAAACACTATATCGATATGGCAGTGCCTGAATACCCCAACTTGCAGCCCGAAGTGGAGGCAAGCGTGATATTTTGGCCTTATGAAATAAAAGGAGTGAGAAATGGAAAGCAGATTCATTATCGGCTGTGATGCTGACGGCGTTTTGACCGATCTTTCAGCACATAATATTCGCGCAGGAGAAGCAGCTTTTAAGCGCAAGCCTGCCAATATAGACGCATACGAGCTGGATAAAATGTTCGATGTTGATGATATTCCGAAGCCTATCAGGTATGCAAAGGCTTTCGGGATTTACAAAAAGTATTGCAAGGATGAAGCGCCAAGAAACGGTGCATCGGAGACGATCAGGAGTTTCAGCGAGCAAGGATATGCGTTTCATGCGATCACTGCGAGAAAATTCGCAACGGCTGATAATGCACTTGGGAAAACAGCAAGGAAATGGTTTTCTAAATGGCTTGATAGATTCGGGATCAGCTTCAACGCAGTGCATTTCTGCGATGAAAAAAACAGTGCAAGAGAGAAACTGCTTGCATGCCGCAAACTCGGCGTTGATGCGATGATCGAGGATAAGCCCGACAATGCGCTGTATCTTGCGGAAAACGGTATTCGCGTTTTCATGGTTCATGCCCCGTACAATGAGGATGTTACTCATGAAAACATTATTCGTGTACAGGATTGGGCGGATATAAGCCAAGCTTTGCAAGACCTGCCCGCATCGAAGGAAGGCTGCTTCGCTCGCCTTGATAAAAACGAGACAGAAAAGCTGACGGAAGAGGAGAAAAAAAGATACTTCCGCGGCTATCTGCGCCATCTTCAAGGGCAGCCGTTCGATGAGGAGAAGTTCGCTCGGGGAGATAAACGCTTTAAAGCGATCTATCGGTTTATAAAGCCGGTGGCAAAGCTGGCGTTCAGTGTTAAAGCCTTTGACAAGGAAAACATTCCATTTCAAGACGGTTTTATCATCGCCTGCAATCATTGCGATAGTTCGGATCAGTACAGGTTGGGAATAGCGCTTGGTAATCGCCCATTTGTAGGCTATGCTGCAAAGGAGATTCAAGCCACTTTCCGAGGAAGGCTTTTTGATTCTACCGGATTGGGATTATTCATCGATAGGAATGACCCTGCAGACACGAAAGCTTCCGCCGAGATCATGGCAAGCTATATTGCCCATAACAGAACCGCCTTGATCTTTCCCGAAGGAACCAGAAAAAACAAAACCCAGGAAGGGAAAGCGCTTTTTCAAAATAGATTCAAAGCAGGTACGGCGGTTTTGGCACAAAAAACCGGAACGGGAATACTGCCTGTTGCGGTAAACTCTATTGGAAACAACGTGCTTGTTCGTTTCGGTGAGCTTATGTACGTTTCGCCCACCGATTCACCGATAAACAAAACGCATGAGCTTGAAAGAGTTATCGCCAAACTCAGCTATAACAACTCGCAGGTGCTTCTTGAAAAGAGGAAACGCTTTTCGGAACTGAAAGCGTTGGAGGAAAAGTATTTGAGCTATATTGAAGAAACAAAGCATGGAGAAGATTTGCTGTGAAGATCGCTTTTGATATTAAGGTTTTTTCAGCGCAGATAGGTGTATCTCGCGGAACTTATATGCGGCCGTCCGAATCGGAGAGAGCTAAAGTAATACTTGATGCACTCAGCCAAAGGGATCACGAATTGTTCGTTTTCGCAAATGAAAAGTGCTCGGAAAAAGAGGCGGCAAAGTTCAAGGCACGTTTTTTACGGTTCTGTCGGCGTAGCGGATGGGCTCCTTTCAAGCTTGCTGTTTTACGAGAAAACGATGCGGTGGATGCCGTGCGGCGGAATCACATAGACGTTTTCATTACCTGCGATGCCGGAATTGCGGGGGCTTGTTCCGCATTTACCGACTGCCTTGTTTGCGATGAGCAAATAGAACCCGGAACTCTTATCGGGCACATAGATGCAGCAGTTGCATCAAACAGGCAGCCGCTCATACCTTCCGAGACCGCGCCGCGAAACCTGCCGTCCGAGGACAAGCTATGGTTGAAATACTATCGTGTCGGCGACCTGCGCTGGAACGAAGAAAACCTGTCGCCATACTGGATGAACCGCAGGCGCGTTCCGTTTGCCTATACGGAGCCTTCGAGCGAGGGCTGCGAGGTGCATTCGATGAGCATGGAGTTCTTCGGCTGGAGGAATGCCGAGGGCTTCTTCGGCGCGGATGCGAAAAAATTCAAATACAGCCATCTTGCCGCCGCGCTGACCTTCATTCCCTACGGCACGATGGTGGATCATTTCCAGCATATCGTCTATGAAAAGCCCGAGCTGACGCCCGCCGTGCGGCATGAGGAATGGAAGCGCCTTTTGGGCATCTATCAGCCTTGGCTGCGGCTCGACGGGGAGATACCGTTCTTCTCCGAGGGCATGGGCTGGCAGGGGCAGAGCCATATCTATGAGGCTCCGTTCTACTATATCGACTACTGCCTTGCGCAGACCGTTTCACTCGAGTTCTGGGCGATGCTGCAGAAGGACGAGAAGGCCGCATGGGAGCGCTACATGGCGTACACCGTGCAGGGCGGCAGCCGCACCTTCACCGAGCTTCTCGCGCACGCAAACCTCAGCTCGCCGTTTGACGAAGCCTGCCTTAAAACGGTTTGCGAAGCGGCGAAGAAATGGCTCGATGAGTTCGATATGACGGGAATGGAGTGAAAATAACGGGCAAGAAAATCGAAAAAAAGGAGCTTGCAATGAAAGATCAAACTTCGGAAAACAATATGATTCATTTGGAAAGGATCGATTCCGCGAATATCTGGCAGATCGTTGATCTGAAGGTGTTCCGGCACCAGAAGAACTTCGTTGCGGAAAACTGGGTGAGCATCGTTCAGGCATACGGCGTTCGGGATTCGGCCACGGCTGCGTTTCCGTTTGCCATCTATAACGACAAAAGGCCGGTCGGATTTCTGATGATCGGTTTCAACGAGGCCGCGCTGTATGATAACTGGGATGACGTCGAGGCCCCGAAGTCGCTCGTCAATAACTATTCCCTCTGGCGTTTGATGATCGATAAGCGCTATCAAAAGCGCGGCTACGGCAGGGAAGCGGTCAAGCTTGCCTTGGATTTTATCAGGACCTGGCCCTGCGGAAAGGCGGAGTACTGCTCCCTTTCATACGAGCCGGAGAACGAGGTGGCAAGGGAGTTTTACCGCTCGATGGGATTTGTTGAAAACGGCGAGATGGACGGGGACGAGATCGTGGCCGTTCTGAAGCTGTGATCGCCGCGTGAAACTTTGTAAAGGAAAGTGCAGAGAGAGGTAAAGTTATGAAAGATCAAACTATGGAAAACAAAATAGAGCTTCGCAAAGCGGAGAATCCGTCGAAGTATCTTCCGCGCATACCGAGGGTGGAGACGGAACGCGATTTTTACTCCGAGGTCGAGGGAAACAGCGAGGAGATTTTTGAGATTCTCGCTGACGGTGAATTGATCGGTCTTGCGTATATAGAGGACGATGAAGAGGCGTTCGTATACGTCTATATCTTCGCCGAGCATCGCGGCAAGGGGTATTCGTATCCCGCCGCGCTCGCCGCCAAGAAGGCTATCAAAACTTCGCCTGTCAAGAGCATCCAAACGGGCTATGATGCAAACAATGCGCTTGCAAAGAAGCTTGCGGAAAAATGCGGCTATGCGCCCACATTCGCCTCCGCGATCATGAAGTACGGCGGAGAAAAGCTCGCGGAGAAGCCGCTTCCGATACGCGCCTATCGTGACGAGGATTTTCTCGAGGCGTACACGCTCACGGACGAGGCGTTCCACAATATGCGCCTTGGCACGGGACTTTTCCCGGATTCCAAGCTCGCGCCGCCGACCGATAAGGAGCGCGCACATTGGAACGAGACTGCTTCGGAAAGGTTCGTTTACGAAAAGGACGGCGAGATAGTCGGCTGCGGCCGCATCTGCGAAGATACACTCTCGTTCATCGCGATTAAGATCGCGCGGCAGGGCGAGGGCTTCGGAAGGGACTTTGTAACTTTCCTCACGAACCGCCTGCTTGAAAAGGGCGAGGGCGAGCCGCGGCTTTGGTGCGTTGTGGGCAACGATAAGGCGCGAAAGCTCTATGAATCCATAGGGTTCAGGGAGACCGATCGCGCGGAGTATGCGAAAAAATACTTATAAATAAAAAAGAATACTCGGTGAAAACAGAAGAATACACCGCGGGAAGCGCCTGCGGTGTATTCGCATTTCAAGCGTTATTCGGCGATTTTAGCTTATAAGAGCGGTGCTGTTATTCGTGCATCAGCGCTTCAAGCTCTGCGCCGGTCTTGCCGTCAAGCTCCGCTTCGTTATAGAAGCGGGTCTGAAGAATGCCGATCGCCTTTCCCTCATAGGTGAAAACGAAATCGTAGTAGCCGGGTTCGCATTCCTCGGGATTCAGATAGAAGCTGCCCCAATTATATTCGTCGGGGTTTTCCGCGTCGGCGGGATAGTGCAGGTCGCAGTAGCTTGCAAAGTTCGGCATAAGGTCGGAGAACTTGCAGGTGTTGTAATACTCCCAATCGTCGCGGTGCTTGAGCACCCAACAGCGCAGAGCATATTCCTTGTCGGTATCGGGGTAGAATTCGACCCATTCATTAAGAGCGAAAAGGCAGCGAACGTCGGTAAGGGAAGACTCCTTGCCGTTGATGTCATCCTGAGTGCCGAATTGGTTTCCGATGATGCGCATGCCGCGCAGCACGGAAGGATCGCGATCGTCAAGCTCGATCGGCTCGATCTTTCCGCTGAGCTTTGCGGGCACGGCGGTCTGGCTGCCCGGCGTTTCGGTGCCGCTTCCGTTGTTTCCGTTTTGCGGCGCACTCGAGCCGGCGGGCGGCTGAGTGGCGTTTTGTCCGTTGTTTGTCTGATTGTTGTCCCCCTTGCCGCAGGCCGCAAGCGAGAAGAGCATCAAGGCGGCGAGCAGCAGGCAGATGATGTGTTGCTTCTTAAACATAATAACCTCCCTAAAACAGCTCCCGGAAGGCGGTGCGCCCTTAATAATAGGATGCGGATGCCGTCACCGAGGCAAGATAGTTCCCGAAGGCGAAGCCCTCAAAGAACAGGAAAATATATCCTTAGCTAACAATACCACCAATGGCATGAAAAGTCAATCCTTTTGTATAGGTTTTTTCTTATTATGCTTTTTTGCGAATGAAGCCGCTTGCAATAATGATAAATGCAGTTAAAAAAGTACACATTGAGCAAAGCTTTCATATTCCGCCCCTTTTCGTGAATATGCTTTATAAAACGCGCGGAAAGGGTGAAGTATCAATGTTTAAAAAATCAAAACGGTTCGCGGCGCTTATCCTCTGCATAGTATGCGCCGTATCATCAATTCGCTACACCAAAGCGGAACAGCAGGCGGCGCCTTCGGTCGATATAGGCACGGCGAGGGCGGCGCTTTTGATAGACGAAGCGAGCGGCAAAACGCTTTTTGAGGCTAACGCCGCCGAAAAACTGCCCGCAGCGGGGCTGACGAGGCTTGCCGCGCTGACGGTCATCTGCGATGCCTTCGACAGCGGCGCGATCGCAGGCGATACCGCAGTTTCCGTGGATGAGACGGCCTCGCGCATAGGCGGCACAACGGCGTTTCTTCGCGCCGGGGAGCGGATGGACGCAAACAGCCTCCTGCTCGCCGCCGTTATGATAAACGCGGGCGACGCGACCCATGCGCTTGCCTGCGCGGCGTTAGGAGGGGAGTCGAACGCTGTTGCCGCGATCAATTCCCGCCTTGCGGAGCTGGGCGTGAGCGCGGTGTATTCCGATATCTGCGGCGCAAATCAGAGCTTTTCGGCGGTGGAGCTTGCATCGCTTGTCCGCGAGCTGATAAACAGCCAAACCTATTCAAAATACGGCACGAGATTCTATGAGCGCATTTCGCACGAGGGAGCGGGGGAGACCGAGCTTGCCAATCCAAACAAGCTCATAAAGCAGTATTCGGGCTGCTTGGGCGTTGGCACGGGCTCGTCCGCCGAGGCGGGCTACTGCGGCGTTTTCGCGGCAAAGCGCGGCGAGAGCCGCTATATTGCGGTAGTTCTCGGCGCAAAAACGGGAGCGGAACGCTTCGAGATAGGCAGAAGCCTGCTCGATTACGGATTTTCGGCGTTCAGAAGCGTTCGCATAAGCGGCGCCGGCGAGGCGTTTGGAAGCATACCCGTTAAAGGCTCGCTGAAGCGCGAGATCGGCGCTATAGCGGGGGACGACACCGTGCTTCTTATCAGCACCTCGAAAAAGGAGTATGCGCTTGAAACCGAGCTGCCCGAAAGCCTTGATGCGCCGGTTCAAAGGGGCGATGCGGTCGGTATGCTGACCGTTCGCGGTGCGGACGGCGAGGTGCTTGCCGAGACCCTGCTCGTTTCGGATTCGGATGCGGAAGAAGCCGGCTTCCTTGACTGCGTTAAGCTGATCGTTTCAAAATATCTGCGAACGGACGGGTGAAATAAAGGCTGATTTTCAGTTAAATCAACTGCATTTTTGCGCGATGTTGCATCCCGCGCTCAAATGTGGTACAATATAATCGGAGCTTAGTGCGGCTTTGTCGGCCGCGCTGACAAAGCGGCGAATACAAATGCATTCGACCGCATTACCGGAAAACGCTTGATGAAGAAAGGATCCACACAATAATGGAGCGCCTGATGGAGTTTTTATACGTAGTTCCCGGCGTGATAATAGCGCTGAGCTTTCATGAATGGGGGCATGCTTTCGCTGCGTACAAGATGGGCGATCCCACGGCGCGCAATCTCGGCAGGATGACGATCAACCCGCTTGCGCATATCGACCCGATGGGCTTTCTTATGATGGTCATTGTTGGCTTCGGTTGGGCAAAGCCCGTTCCTGTCAATTCAAACAACTATCGGAATTATAAGCTGGGAGAGCTGGTCGTTTCGCTGGCGGGCGTAACAATGAACCTTATTCTCGCCATAATTGGCTCGATAGTATTCTGCATACTGCTAAAGCTTAATGCTTCGGGTGCTATTGAGGGCAGCGGATCGTTCGTTACGGGACTGGGCATGCTCACCAGATTTATTTTTCTGAATCTCTGCCTGTTGGTTTTCAATCTTTTGCCGGTGTACCCGCTGGACGGTTTCCATGTTGCCGAAGTGCTTCTTTCAAAGCCGCTTGGCTCAAAGCCGTTTGTGTTTTTGCGAAACTACGGGCAGTACATACTTATCGGAATACTGCTGCTGGGTAGATTCTCATCCTTCTCCCCGATAGGCTATGTCGCCGGCTTGCTGCATTCCGGTATAATGGGAATCCTTTATCCGCTGTTCGGTTTTTAAGCCGAAGAAAAGAGCCAAGCTTGGATTACCGTGTCAGCATAAAACAATTCGAGGGACCGCTCGATCTTCTGCTGCATCTCGTTGAAAAGGCGGAGGTCGATATTCGCGATATCTTCATTTCGGAGATAACAAACGAGTTTCTTGAGTATGTCAAGGCGCTCGACGAGCCCGATCCCGACCAAACGAGCGAGTTTCTGACCGTTGCGGCAACGCTTGTTTACGCCAAATCCCGCTCCCTTTTTCCGCCCGAGCCCAAGGAGGAGGGCGAAGAAGAGGAGGACCCTACGGAGCTGCTCGTTCGAAGGCTTCGGGAATACAAGGCTTTTAAGGAGGCTTCCGCCTTGATGCGCAAGCTCGGCGAGGAGGCTTCGCTGATGCGCGTGAAACAGCCCGAGGAATTCCCGCTGCCGCCCAAGGAGATAATCCTGAAGGACACCACAGTTGAGCGCCTGTTTGAAGCGATGCTTGCGGCGCTCGATCGC
Source organism: uncultured Eubacteriales bacterium (assembly GCA_902794055.1). Taxonomy (GTDB): domain Bacteria; phylum Bacillota; class Clostridia; order Christensenellales; family CAG-138; genus PeH17. Next base: position 8,017 of record CADBGC010000077.1, read on the forward strand.
GCGGCGGAGCCAGAGAAAAAGGAGCACGTGCACGCCGTTCGGCGCGATGATTTCACCATCCGCTATTGTGCGGGCAGGATACGAACAAGGCTTCGCGCAAACAGGGGAAAAACCACCTTCACGGAGATAATCGAGGGCGCGGGCAGGATGGAGATAATAGTTACCTTCATGTCCCTGCTCGAGATGATATCCTCAGGCGAGATAAGGGTGGAGCAGAGCCGCTATTGCGGCGAGATAGAGATATTCGAGCAAAAGCTGATTCGCGACGATGCGAACCGCAGCTATATGGACGAACAGGACTGAACCAATGGAAAAGAAAGAGATATTCGGCGCGATAGAGAGCCTTGCCTATATTTCGGGCGAGCCGATCGGCTTTGCGGAGCTTCAAAGGGTGTTCGACCTGAGCGAGGCCGAGGTCAAGGGGCTTCTAAACGAAATGCTTGAAAGCATGACGACGGAGGGGCGGGGCGTTATCCCGTTCATCACAGATAAAACCGTGCAGCTCGTCACGAATCCCGCATACAACTCCTGCATAGTAAAGCTGCTTGCGCCGCCGGAGGAAAGAAACATGAGCGATTCCATGATGGAAACGCTCTCGGTCGTTGCCTACCGTCAGCCCGTTACGAGGGCCGATATAGAGGCCGTGCGCGGCGTTCGCTGCGAATATTCGGTTTCCCAGCTTCTCAAGCAGGGGCTGATATGCGAGCTCGGCAGGAAGGATTGCGTGGGCAGACCCATGCTTTTCGGAACTACGGATGCCTTCCTTCGCAAATTCGGGCTGCACTCCATAGACGAGCTTCCCCCTATGCCGATAGCGGAGGAGGAAGAGGCGGGCGAGATAAGCGTGGTCTGAAAACGAGCCGATGACCGTGCAAAAAGCATGATCGCTCTTAATTTATGCCGCAGGAGCGACATATTTCGGATATAATGCGCTAATATTGGGGCAATTCGGTGAAATATAGGAAACAACACTTGAAAAATCCCGATAAATGCTTTAAAATACCACCGTTAGTCGGTGGAAACCAAAAAATACCGGAGGTGTTACCATGACTGCCACGATGAAAACCACACTCGGAATGATTTCATTCGATGAGGACGTATTAGCGAGTATCGCGGGCTATGCCGCGTGTGAAAACTACGGAATAGTTGCTATGAACAGCAAAACCGCAGGAGATTCGCTTTTGCAGGCTATAGGCGGCGAGAATATTCGCCGCGGCGTTAAAATAACCACTCTTGAGGACGACAGCGTGGATATCGATCTGTTCGTTACTCTTCTGTACGGCATCTCGTTCCCCGCCGTTGCGGAGAACGCCATGAGCAACGTTAAGTACAGGGTGGAGGATCAGACCGGCATCAAGGTGCGCAAGGTCAATATCTTTGTTGAAGCGATCCGCGTATAAGGCGCATTCGCTTTGGGAGGAAAAGGAATTGTTAGTTCGCAGTATAGATGGGTCCCGTTTTCGCGATATGCTTTTGACTTCTCAGCCAAAAGTTCT
>CADBGC010000078.1:0-1546 GCA_902794055.1 uncultured Eubacteriales bacterium
CGGTTATCTTGCCCGCGGCGGCGAAATCGAGGATATTGAGCCCCTCGCCGATATCCCAATGCGCCTTGGGCTCGAAGCCGAATTCGCGCGGCGTTCCGACCCTTCTAAGCTCCTGATTATCCTTATCGTCCGCGCCGTCCGGCACGCTCTCATGGGGGATATTCGGTATTTTGAGAAGCAGCTCGTCGAACTTTTCATCGATGCCGGCAAGCTCGCCGTCCAGCTCCTTTATCTCGTCCGCAACGGTCTTCATCTCGGCAAGAAGCTCGCTTACGTCCTCACCCTGCTTTTTGAGCATCGGCACCTTCGCGGAAGCCTCGTTTCGCTTTGCCTTGAGCACCTCGACCTTCTGGATAAGCTCGCGGCGCTTTTCATCGAGCGCAAGCACTTCGGTGACATCCGCGCCCTTGCCGCGGCGCGCCTTCATTGCGGCAACAAGCTCTTCGGGGTTCTTTCTTATTCTTTTGATATCAAGCATTTTCTTTTCTCCTTGGTTTACGGAAAAATATTTATTTATAAGTTATTTTTTCGTTTCTTCGGCTTTCAAATTCCTCGAAACGCACTTCACGCCTTTTTGATGTGCTCAAGCACAACGGAAACCGGATCTTCATCATCTATCCAGTAATCCGGCTCGAAGCCGATCGTTTCCTTCGCACCGATGTCGAATATCTTATACGGGCAACCGAGAATGATCCTTGAGTTAGGCAGACGATAGAATGTCACATCGCCGAAAGTACATACTCCCGCCGTATTGCAGCCGTAAAGAACCGCGCGAGGAACTCTTTTTATCGTCGAAACCGCCCATTCGCCGCTTGAAACGACGTCGTCGTTGATTATAACATGAAGCGCCCCTTCAAACAGATCGTCATAATCCTTTTTGGGGATGTCCTCCTCGTCCGTGAAATGCTTTTCCATCTCGCTTATCTCGCCCGTCAGCTTCGCGTTCACAACGGCAGAGTGCATCGTGCTGCACTTCATTCCTCCATAATCGACACCCCCGTTAAGCCCCGTCAGAAACTCATCCGGAAATCTTGAATCGCCTCCGCCGTTATTGGATAGATCCCAAATAACGTGCTTATACTTGCGGCATTTCTTCCCTATCTCAAGCAGCTCTCCTTTGACCTTTTCGTAATCGCTTCCGAAATGGTTGCTTGTAACTATCGCCACATCGTCAAGATACCGCTCTTTGTGCAGAATCAGCTCCGTTTTTTTGGCGCTTTTTATCCTGTGAACGGGAAGCTTCACCTGCTTTTCTCCAAGCGTAACCGTTATATCAGTCGGCTCGTCCTTTGAACGAATGCCAATAAGCAAAGCCTTTTCCCTGCCCTTTGGGATAGTTGGGAGTGTGCGCACCGGTTCATCGAAGCTCACCCGCTCGCCCGTATCAGCGCTGTAAAGCTCGCCTTCCTTTTCTATGATCGGCATATCCGATACAAAAGTTCGCTTGGTTTGATAAAAAGGCACCCAAGCTTCTGGAGTTGTCAGCTCAAGATGCCCGTCCGTGATAAAGGACAGATGCGAATGAATAAGCTCGATAAGCTGCGCC
>CADBGC010000078.1:1576-14549 GCA_902794055.1 uncultured Eubacteriales bacterium
CATGGTAGTCATAGCCGCTGTATGCGTTTTCAAGCACATAGCGAACATAGTCTATATCCTCAGCGGCAGCTTCGGCGGAAATGCGCTCAGGCATGTCCCCATACACCGACTCGCCGGAATATGCCTTCTCCATAAGCGCCTGCATCGTTTCCTTTGCGGTATACTCCAGAAATTCGCGTTCGTTCATATCATTCTCCCTTATTTAGATCAAGGTTCTGTTTTCACTTTTTATCACTCCGCCGTTCTTCCGCAGCATTTTTTAAACTTCTTGCCGCTTCCGCAGGGGCAGGGATCGTTCGGGCCGCCCTCCTTATCCACGCGCTTGGGCTTGGGCTTCTCGGTTGCGGCGTCCGCGCCCGCGTTGGTGAACATCTTCCGCTGCTGAGGCTGAGGCTGAGCGGTGCGGAAAACGGGGTGATAGAGGCGCTGGATGGTCTCGGTGCGTATCTCCTCGTTCATCTGATCGAACATATCGAAGCCCTCGTTCCTGTACTGGATAACGGGGTCCTGCTGACCCATCGCGCGAAGGCCGATACCCTCGCGGAGCTGATCCATCGCGTCGATATGATCCGCCCAATGCCTGTCGACCGAAACGAGCAGACAAACGCGCTCGAATTCCCTTATATCGCGCTCGATCTCCTTGAACTTGCCCCCGATCATCTCATAAACGGTGTCCGCCGCGTTGGTGAGCCTTTCTTCAAGCTCCCCGCGCGAGCCCGCTTCCTCGATGAACTTCTCAGCGCCCTGTATGCCGAAGGTTTGAGCGTATTCATGCGCAAGGCCGTTCAGATTCCATTCCGTCTGCTTCGCCTTCTCGGGGCAGTAGAAATCGAGCATGGTGGTGATCACCTCGCCGCGCATCTGCATCACCTGATCGTGCACGTCCTCCCCCATCAGCACCCTGCGGCGCTGGGAGTAGATGATCTCACGCATCTTGTTCATAACGTCGTCGTATTTAAGAACGTTTTTGCGGATATCGTAGTTGTGGCTCTCAACGCGCTTCTGCGTGTTCTCGATGGATTTTGAGAGCATTCCGACCTCGAGCGATTCCACCGAGCCCTTGCCCATCATCCTGCCGAGCATATCGGAGAGCTTCTCCATGCGCTCCTCGCCGAAGCGCTTCATCATTTCGTCCTGCATGGAAACGTAGAACCTGGTCGCGCCGGGGTCGCCCTGACGGCCGGATCGGCCGCGGAGCTGATTGTCGATACGCCTAGACTCGTGGCGCTCGGTGCCCATCACGAACAGACCGCCGACCGCGACTACCTTCTCGTGCTCCTTATCGGTTTCGACCTTATACTTTTGATAGGTCTCGTTATAAACGCGGCGCGCCTCGAGGATCTCCTCATCGTCGGTATCCACGTGGCTCGTGGCGTTTTCGATCATCTCGTCGGTATATTCATTTCTGCGCATCTCGCGCTTTGCAAGGTACTCGGGGTTGCCGCCGAGCAGGATGTCCGTTCCGCGGCCCGCCATGTTCGTGGCGATGGTGACCGCGCCGAACTTGCCCGCCTGCGCGATGATATCCGCTTCCTTGGCGTGGTGCTTCGCGTTCAAAACCTCGTGCTTTATGCCGCGCTTGATGAGAAGACGGCTCACGAACTCGGATTTTTCGACCGAAGCCGTACCCACGAGCAGAGGCTGACCCGTTTCGTGGATCTTAACGATATCCTCAACTATCTTTGCGTATTTATCCTCTTCCTTGGCAAACAGCGCGTCGTTGTGGTCCACCCTCTGAACGGGCCTGTTGGTCGGGATCTCCACAACGTCGAGGCTGTAGATGCCGATGAACTCGTCCTCCTCGGTCTTGGCGGTACCCGTCATGCCCGCAAGCTTTTTGAACATGCGGAAATAGTTCTGATAGGTTATCGTTGCGATGGTCTGGTTCTCGTCCTTGATCTCAACGCCTTCCTTGGCTTCGAGCGCCTGATGCAGACCGTCCGAATAACGCCTGCCGATCATTATGCGGCCCGTGAAGGTATCCACTATGAAAACCTGCCCGTCGGTCACGATATAGTCCTTATCCAGATCGAAGAGCGCGTGTGCACGGAGCGCCTGCTTGATGTAGTGGTTCAGCTCGGTGTTGTCCGAAGCCGCGATATCCTCAATATTGAAATAGGTCTCCGCCTTGCGCATACCCTGCTCGGTCAGCGCCACGGTGCGCGCCTTTATATCGCACATATAGTCGCCGCTCTCGGGCTGGGTCTTGCCCATCTGCATATCGAGCTTGGTGAGCTGAATAAGATCCTCGCCTCGGGTAAGGCCGCAAACGAAGCGATCCGCCCGCTTATACATATCGGTCGATTTGCCGCTCGGGCCCGAGATGATGAGCGGCGTTCTCGCTTCATCGATCAAAATGGAGTCCACCTCGTCAACAATAGCGTAGGCAAGGCCGCGCTGAACGAGCCCTTCCCTGCTGATCGCCATATTATCCCTGAGGTAGTCGAAGCCGAACTCGCTGTTCGTGCCGTAGGTGATGTCGCATGCGTATGCCGCCTTCTTCTCGGCGGGCTCCATCTGGCTCACGATACAGCCGACCGTGAGGCCGAGAAAACGGTGTATCTTGCCCATCCACGCCGCATCGCGGGCAGCGAGGTATTCATTGACCGTAACGACGTAAACGCCCTCGCCGGTGAGCGCGTTTAGATAGCTCGGGAGCGTCGCAACGAGCGTTTTGCCCTCGCCCGTGCGCATCTCGGCGATGCGGCCCTGATGCAGGATGATGCCGCCGATGAGCTGAACGTCGAAATGCCTTTGACCGATGGTGCGCCACGCCGCCTCGCGAACGACCGCGAACGCCTCGGGAAGAAGCTGATCGAGCGTTTCCCCACCCTGATAGCGGCGCTTGAATTCCTCGGTCTTGCCGCGAAGCTGCTCGTCCGAAAGCTTTTTGATGCTCGGTTCAAGTTCGTTGATCTTCTTAACGAGCGGCCTTATCTTCTTTATCTGCTGCTCGCTCGTGTTTCCGAAAAGTTTATCGATAAATCCCATTTTTGCTGTGCCGCGCGATGACGCGCCTGCTCCTTTCATTTATCAAGCAATTATTTATCACTCAATTATATCTTACTAAATTCCGTAGGAATTTCAACCTCAACTATTCACTATTCACTATTCACTATTCACTATCAATTAACAGCCCTACTCCTCTTCGCCCGAAAGCAGTCTCGTTCTTTCGGCAAGGATAAGCCCCTCTATTATCTCGTCCATATCGCCGTCTATAAACTGGGGCAGCTTATAAAGCGTCATGTTTATGCGGTGATCCGTCACGCGCCCCTGCGGGAAGTTATAGGTTCTTATGCGCTCGCTTCTATCACCCGAACCGACCTGGCTCTTTCGCGCCGAAGCCTCCTTCTCGGCCTGCTCGGTGGAGTAAAGCTCGTACAGGCGGCTTTTTAAAACCTTCATCGCCTGCTCCTTGTTTCTTCCCTGGCTGCGCTCGTCCTGACTTTGAACGACTATGCCGGTCGGGATATGCGTTATGCGTATCGCGCTCTCGGTCTTGTTTACGTGCTGACCGCCCGCGCCGCTTGAGCGATAGGTGTCGATGCGAAGATCGCTCATATTGATTTCGATCTCGATATCGTCCGCCTCGGGCAGCACCGCCACCGTGGCCGCGCTGGTGTGGATGCGGCCCTGAGTTTCGGTCTCGGGCACGCGCTGAACCCTGTGAACGAACTTCATCCTCGAATACGCGCCGCGCCCGTTCAAGCTGAAAACCGCTTCCTTTATGCCGCCCATCTCGGTTTCGTTCATATCGATGAGCTCATACTTGAAGCCGTGCCTCTCGGCATAGCGCTGATACATTCGCATAAGAACATTTCCGAAAAGCGCCGCCTCGTCGCCGCCCGTTCCGGCTCTTATCTCGATTATAACGTTTCGCTCGTCGTTTTTATCCTTGGGAAGCAGCAAAACCTTGAGGTTTTGAAGCCGATCCTCACGTTTTTCGGCAAGCTCCCGAAGCTCTTCCTCAGCAAGCTCCTGCATGTCCTTATCTGCGCTCTTATCCTCGAGGATCGCCTGCGCTTCCTCTATGCCTGTTTCTATCGCCGTGAACTCGTCGTACGCCGCGATTATCGGCTCAAGGTTCGCGTGCTCCTTCACGAGCTCGCGCCACTTATTCTGATCCGCTATCACGGCAGGATCGCTTATCATTTCGGCGATCTCAATGAAATGCGCCTTCATCTGTTTGAGTCGTGTAAGCATTATTCACCTTCGGGGAAGAGCTCTTCAAACTCCTCCGCTGATAATTCATAATACAGATAATTCGGGTAGTCGGGATCCTTCAATTCATCGGGCATATCCGTTTTTATCATTCCAACGCTTTCATAGAGCTTCAAAGCACGCTCGTTCTCGGGATTCGGATCGACGTAAACGAGCTCCGCGCCGCTGTAAAACGCCTCTTTCATCGCGTGAATGAGCCCCTGTCTGCCGATGCCCTTTCCCCGCGCCTCGGGGAAAAGCTTTATATCGAGCGCAGCTCTGCCCTTGAAAGTGTCTATCGCATAGAACGCTTCGCCGCAGTAAACTTCATCCTCATAGATTGAGAAATGGTTCACGGTTGGGCGATGCGCCTCGATGCGCTCGAGCCAGCGCAGCATTTCATCCTCGCTTTTAACAAGCCCGTTCGGGAAGCCGACGAAATTCATCACCTCGCCGCTCGCCCAAAGCCTTCGCGTATTCTCAAGGTCTTCCCTTGCGGTTTCCTTTATGAAGATCATATCTTTCTCCCTTTATAAAAGCGTTATCGAAACAACGCGGTCGTTACCCGAAATATCCTTGATAAGCTTTATCTCAGCGCCCCGTGCGCCTTCAAACAGCGCGGGAACGCTTTTACCCTGATCGAAGCCTATCTCCATCAAAAGCGCGCCGCCCTCGTTTAAGAAAGCTCCGTACCCCTTTGCTATGCGCCGATAGATGCAGAGCCCGTCCGCGCCGCCGTCAAGGGCGAGAAGCGGCTCCTTCTTCACTTCCTCGGAGAGCGTTTTCACGGTCTCCGTCGGGATATACGGCGGGTTTGCGGTGATAAGGTCGAACTTTCTGCCGCCAAACGCCGAGAACAGGTCGCTTTGGACTATTTCGCAGTCCGCGCCGAGGTTTTCGGCATTCCTTCGCGCAATTTCAAGTGCGGCGGGGCTGATATCCGAAAGCGCGGTGCGTATGCCCGTTCGCTTTTGAAGCGAGATGCCTATACATCCCGAGCCCGTGCAGATATCCAGAAGCGTTCTGTATCCGCGCTCCGCAATCAGCCTTTCGGCCTCCTCCGCGAGCGTTTCGGTATCCTGCCTCGGGATAAGCACGTCCGGCGACACGATAAAGGTCAGCCCCATGAAATCCCATTCGCCGAGGATATGCTGAAGCGGCTCATGCGCCAGTCTTCTGTTTACGGCGGATTCGAGCGTTTTTTTCTGCGCTTCCGTCAATTCCTCGGTATCGCCCGCTCCGCGCACCCGTTTCCCGGCAGCAAACGAAACAAGCTCCCTTGCATCAACGAAAGCATCCTCGCCGCTGACGGCGGAAAGTGCGTTCTTCGCCCAATTAAGCGCCTCGCGAACGGTCATTCGCCCGCTCCCTCGGCTTCGGTTTCCGCATCTTCGGCGGCTTCGGCTTCATGCGCCGCTTCGGTCGGCTCAACGTCCACTATAACGCCTTCCGCATCGGTTTCTTCCTCTTCGGGCGCATCGGCAAGGTCGTTGTAGTATTCGGGTGTACGCTCGCCCATCGCGATATAGAACGCCGCCATCGCGACCTCGATCATATCCTCGGTGGGCTCCTTGGTGGTGATATACTGCAAGCCCATGCCGGGTGCGCGAACTATCTTCGTGAAAAGATTATCGCGCTTCGCCGCCCATCTCAAAACCTCGTAGCTCAAACCCGCGATAAGGGGCAGAAGCAGTATCCTCGTTCCGAATCTGAAGAGGAACGCAAGCAGTTTATTTGTGATGTTTATATGCAGTCCGTACTGGAAAACCACGTCCACAACGGTCAAAACGAAGATCGAAACCGCCATAACGAGGAAGAGGTAGTTCGTGCCGCACCTCGGGTGCAGGCGGGTATGCTTCATCGCGTGTGCGGGGTCGAGCACGTCCTCCGCTTCGTAGCAGGAGATGGTCTTATGCTCCGCGCCGTGATACATGAAGATGCGGCGCATATCCTTTATGCCCGAAACGGCGAGCAGATAGCCCACGTAGATCGCCACGCGAAGAAGACCTTCCACGAGCGAGCGCCAAACGCTCTTACCCTCGCCGAATATCAGCGATGCGATAAGCTGCGGCAGAAACATGAACAGCCCCACCGCGAGCAGGATTCCGAGCACCGCCGCCATGCCGATAACGATGTTTTCAACGCTCTTTCCGAAGGTTTTGGCGAGCCATTTCTCGAATTTCGATGGCTCCTCATCGGCAAAGGCATCCTCACCGTACATCTTCGCGGATTCGGTGGTGGTCTTCATGCCCGTTGCAAGGGATTCAAACAGCGCCACAACGCCGCGCACGATCGGAAGCCCCAAAAAAGTGCCCTTCTTTGCGCGCGTAGTCTGCGCAGTATAACTTGCGACTATCTTTCCGTCCGCACGGCGCACCGCCATCGCGATGCCTTCCTCGGACTTCATCATAACGCCTTCCATGACGGCCTGACCGCCCACGGCGCATTTTCTCATAATTCGCTCCTTATCTTTTTGATACGGATCGGAATGAACGGAAATGCTTTTATCTTTACGAAATTCCGCAGGAATTTCAACCTAAACCATTCACTCTTCACCATTCACTATTCACTTAGATCAGGCTTTCGTCCAGGTGGTGCCTTCCTTGCCGTCCTTGAGCGTTATGCCCTTTTCGGCAAGCTCGTTTCTGATCTCGTCCGCACGCGCCCAATCCTTATTTTTCTTCGCTTCGGCGCGCTCGGCGATCAGCTTTTCAACGTATTCGGTCAGCTCGTCGGAATGCTCCTCAGCCTTGCCGCCAATGAGGTCGAGCGAAAGCACACGGTCGAAATCCGCTATAAGCGCGAGCTTGGTTTTGCCGCTCATATCGGCCTTCAGCACGTCGTAGAGCACGGTCAGACCCAAAGAGGTATTGAGGTCGTTGCCCACGTTTTCAATGAACCTTTCGCGGTATTCATCGAACCTCGCCTGCTCCATTTCACCCTCGTCCGCGATCGCGGCGATGCGGTTCTTGAGCTTTTCATAGGCCGCCCTCGAGTTATCGAGCGTATCGAAGCTGAATTCAAGGGGCTTTCTGTAGTGGCTCTGCAGGCAGAACAGGCGGTAGACGAGCGGATCGTAGCCGCGCTCGCGCACGACCGAAACGGTCAGGATATTGCCCTTGGACTTGCTCATCTTGCCCTCGCGGTCGTTGAGGTGCTGAACGTGGAACCAATGGCGGCACCACTCATGCCCTATCGCCGCTTCGCTCTGCGCGATCTCGTTCGTGTGGTGCGGGAAGATATTGTCCACGCCGCCGCAATGTATGTCCAGATACTCGCCGAGATGCTTCATGCTGATCGCGGAGCACTCGATATGCCAGCCCGGGTAGCCAACGCCCCAGGGGGAATCCCATTTGAGCTCCTGGGAATCGAACTTGGACTTGGTGAACCAGAGCACGAAGTCGGACTTATTGCGCTTGTTGCCGTCCTCCTCAACGTCGTCGCGAACGCCGACGAGAAGATCGTCCGAAGAGTGCCCCGTGAGCGCGTAATAATCCTTTAATTTTGAAGTATCGAAATAGATATTTCCGCCGGCCTCATAAGCAAAGCCGTTTTCAAACAGCCTCTCGATAAGCGCGATGTATTCAGCGATGCAGTTCGTTGCGGGCTCGACCACGTCCGGAGTTTTGATATTGAGCGCGGCGCAGTCCTCAAAGAACGCCTTTTCATAGAACTTTGCAAGCTCCAAAACGCTCTTGCCCTCGCGCTTTGCGCCAGCCACCATCTTGTCCTCGCCGGTGTCGCCGTCGCTCGCAAGATGACCCACGTCCGTTATGTTCATAACGCGCTTCACGTCGTAGCCGATATAGCGGAGGAACTTTTCAAGAACATCCTGCATGATGTAGCAGCGCAGATTGCCGATATGTGCGAAGTGGTACACCGTTGGGCCGCAGGTGTACATGCTGACCTTGCCCGGCTCATGCGGGGTGAAGGGCTCCACCTGCTTTGTAAGGGTGTTGTAAAGATTGAATTTGCTTATCTCCATTTTATTTTCCATCCAATTATTATTGTTTTTGATTAAATTGCGAACAGCTCACAAACGGCTTCCGTCGCTATCGAAGAGATTCCGCAGGAATTTCCTCCTCACTATTCACCATTCACTTTGCACTGTTCACTAAAGCATCACTCAAGCGTCATGCTTCCGCGCTTTATCCAGCCCATTTTATGCATTATCTCGCTGAAAACGATCGCAAGCACGGCGGGGGCGACGATGTGGAGCAGGAGCACTTTAAGAAGTATCTCAAGCCAGCCCGTGCCTTCGCCGAGCATGGTGGTGAAGGTGCCTATCTGACCCACGAGGCCGCAGGTGCCCATGCCGCCCGAAACGCCGAGGTTCTTCATCTGGAAGATGGTGGTGCCGAAGGGGCCGAGGATCGCGCTTGCGAGGGTGGGCGGTATAAGTATCTGAGGATGGCGAAGCACGTTCGGCACCTGAAGCATACTCGTTCCGAGGCCGAGCGACACAACGCCGCCCCAGCCGTTTTCCCTGAAGCTCGCCGCCGCAAAGCCGACCATGTGGCAGCAGCAGCCGATGGTCGCCGCGCCCGCTGCAAGGCGGATGCCCTCCGCGGTGCCGGGATCCATACCCTCCGCGATAACGAATATCATGGCCGCGATAGCCGCGCTCGATATAGGCGCAGTCAGTATAAGGCCGAGCGAGACCGCCATAACGATACCCATTGGGATCGGATACATGTGCGTTGCAAGGCCGATAACTCCGCCGAGCCAGCGCATGAATGCGCCGAGGGGCGCGCCGAGAAGATAGCCCACAAGGCCGCCCGTCAGCAGCGAAGCGAGGGGAACGAGCAGGATATCCACCTTCGTTTTGCCCTCAACGAGCCTGCCTACCTCAACGCCCACGAGCGCCGCGATATACGAGCCAACAGGACCCGCGCCGCCCGCACCGCTGGTGTAGCCTATCGCGCCCACGACTATTGCCGAGCAGAGCGTGAAGGGCTTTGCGCCGAGCGCCAGCGCTATCGCCGCGCCTATCGCACCGCCGATAACGTTTCCGTTTTCACAAACCGAAACGATCGTGCCAAGAAGGTTTTGAAGCGGCTCCCACGGGATGCGCGCAAACTGCTTGAGTATCGTGCCGATGAGAAGCGTTGCGAAGATACCCTTCGCCATAGCGCCCATCGCCTTTATAAAATACCTGTTTGCATAGTACTTGATGCTAAAGCCGTGGGGCTTTGCATTTGCAAGCTTTTCCATCTGTTGCTCCTTTGCGCGCACGGCGCAGTCATTCTGTTTGTTATTCGCTCTTTTTTACATCGTCCACGGTGGGCTCGTTTCCATCGAAAATGAACGCCGCAGCCGGGGTCTTTCTCGCTCCGCCTCCCGCATAGCGGTCGGTCATCGCCTTGCGCTTGGCCTCCTGATCGGTGCAGCGGCGAAGAAGGATAGTGGAGATAATGAACGCAATGAACACAAGGCCGAAGATAACGAGCGTTGCCACCCTGTATTTGCCGTATTTATCCAGAAGCGCTATCGCGACCGTTGCGATCATCAGAATGCCGATAACGAGCGAGGTTATGCGAACGATGGTTTTATGCTTATCCTCCATGCCTTCCTTAATGAAATCATTTTGGAAGAGCTTGCCCTTGCCGACTATCGCGCTGTACAGAAGATACAGACCCATCGCGCCGATGATAACGTCAAACAGCGAGATGCTGCGCGGAGCTACCTTGTAATTTTCAACGTCGATCGTTTTGCCGTTGGCGCAGCTTACGCGAAGATCGATATCGCCAAGAACCTTGCTGTTCAGATACAAATAGCCGTTTTCCTTGATGGAATGGGTGTAGTCAACGCCGTCGACCGCAGGCTGAGCGCCTTCCGCCTTGCTGCCGTTGTACACGGTAAGCGTATAGCTGATGCTGTCGTCATGCTCCTCGGTTTTGCTGTTCGGCGTGAGGATGCGAAGCTGGTTGTCCTCATAGCAGAAATAGCCGATCGGAGTGTCCGTGTTTACCAGCGCGGAAGCTGCGTTCTGAACGAACACGAGCTTGCGCTGCTCATAGGGAACGGTCACGTTCGTTTCCTCGTTTGTTACCTTGGGCATTTCGCCCATCATGCCGAAGCAGCCGGTAAGAACCGTTGCCGCAAGAGCTATGGTGAAGATAAGCGCGATCAGGCGCAGAGCGTTCTTTTTCATTTTGTTTCTCCTATAAGTTAATTATTATGAAATTCCTTTGGAATTTCAACCGATTCAGGCTTCTCCTTGAGGAGAAGCTGTCAGCATCGCTGACTGATGAGGTGGACATCTGCACAAATCCCGAGGGGATTTGAATCCGATTCGGGCTTCTCCTTGAGGAGAAGCTGTCAGCTTCGCTGACTGATGAGGTGGACACCCGCACAAATCCCAAGGGGATTTGAACCGATAATCCTTATTCTTATGAAATTCCGTGGGAATTTCAACCTCAACGATTCACTATGCACTATTCATCATTAATTCCGGCATTCTCCTCCACATATCCCATGAACTCATCGGACACGCGCAGCGCACGGCAGATCTTTAGCGCATCCCTCGGCGGGTTTTCGGTGCTCTCGGCTCGGAACAGGCCGTAGTCCATGAAGCGTGAGAGCAGCTCGCTTGCAGCGCCGCTTCCCCCCGCCGTTCCCGACAGCGCCGCTTCAAGCTCTGCGGGATCGGCGTTTTTAAGACCCATCACCTGATAGTGCCTCGATGCGAGCGAAGCTACGAAGTCAAAATGCGTGGTGATGAGCGCGTATGCCGTTTTCTTGGCGTTGAAATAGCGTACCGCCGCCCGAACAAGCGCCGAGCCCTCGCTTGGGTTCGTGCCTCTTGCGAATTCATCGAGCAGCACGAGCTGATCGGGCGTTTCGGAAATCGAATCGAGTATCGCTCCGAACCGTGTCATCTCTCCGCCGAAGCTCGATAGTCCGCCTCGGCTGTCCTCCCTGTCCTCATAAAGAAGATGGATACCGCCAAGCATCGGTATGACCGCGCTTTCGGCGAATACCGGGAAGCCCGAGAGCGCAAGATGCGCATTGAGGGCAAGCGTTTTCACAGCAACGGATTTGCCGCCCATATTCGCGCCCGTTATCACCGCCGCGCCCCTTGAAAGCGCGATGGATACGGGGGTGAAGCTTCTGCCCTTCTGCTTGAGAACGGCGCGGAGCATCGGGTTTACCATGCTTTCAAGCTCCAGCTCGGCAGCTTCCCCGCAGGGAACAAGCTTGGGTATGCACCCGCCCTCGGCGAGCATGAGTTTGGCTTTTGCAAGCGCGAAGTCGAGCCGTGCAATGCTCCCCATCAGCTCCTCGAGCCTTTGGGAATGCTCCGAAAAGTCCCTGCTCATTATTCCTCGAAGCCGCTGCTCCTCGTTTTCCTCCCGCGCGGCGAGTATCGTTCGCTCCGCCGTAAGCGCATCCCTTTCGGCGGAAGAAGCGCTTGTGAGACTCCTGAGCGCATTGTCCACGCGCTTTCTTTCCTTGCGAATGAGCCTCAGCTCCTCGGAGCAGTTGTCCGAAAGGCGAAAGGTCTGCGCACGCATACCGTCGGGATCAAGTATGTTCAGCGCCTCGTTCATCGAGAAGATGCTTATGCCGTTCAGCCTTTCGATAACGGGCATCTCCTTGCAGGCTTTTTCAAGCCCCTCGAGAAGGATCAGGAATCGCTTTATCTCGAAAAGCTCCACCTCGGAGAGTGTAATCTGCCTGCTGCTCGCTACCGAGCGGCGGATATCCTTTAGCTGCATCAGCGCGCGCTCGAGCGGATAGAAGCCTTCGCGGTTCTCCTTCAGAGCGCCGAAAAGCAGCCCTACGTTTTCAAGCTCGCAAATAAGCGCATCGCTCCCGTCCGCGGGATACGGTGCGGCTCTGCGCCTCAGTTCATCGCCGAGCGCAGAATTCGGCTCGAGCTTTTCAAGGACGTAGGAAAAGCCTATATCCGAAAGCTGTTTTTTATCAAGCATATTCGCAATCCTTAACGTTCACAACGGGAATATGAGCGGGAATCGCCGCTCTTACCGCATCGAAGAACGCATTTTTATCGTAATGTTCGCCATAGGCGGAAAAGGGATTGACCGTTACTGCGGCAAGCCTCGTTTCTTCGAGCACCCTAACGCATGCGCCCGCGCGCAAAAGCTTTTGATAGTTCGCCGCGCGCACGAGAAGACGGCTGCCGTCCTCAATAGCGAGCTCAAGCCCCGAAAGCTGCTTGCCCGCCGCGAAAAGCGCCTCGAAAGCCGAATCGGTAACGCCTCCGCGCACAAGAAGAGCCTTTATCCCCCCTGCGCGTATCAGCTCCGCAGCTTCCTTTGCGCCCTGAAGGGAACTGAGCTTCCCCTCATCATCAAGGGCAAGGAATTTTTCTTCGTATGCGCCGCTTTCGAGGATGCCCGCATCGAAACGCGCGGTTTTTTCAAGGCTCATAAGCGCCGCGGAATGCGCCGTATCCTCAACGGTTTTTCTCATATCGCGCGCATAGCTCGCGCCGCTCGAGAGAATGCAGCAATCGCTTACCGCGGGCATCGCGAGGGATTTGCGGCTGAGCGCGCCGTCTATAAACACCCTTTTCGCACCGAGCGCAAAGAGCCGCGCTTTGAGCGATTTAAGCTGCGCAGTCATGGATGGCCCCGCTATCTGAACGAGCCCGTCGCTGCACGAACGCATTATCACCACCTCGCCCATCGGTGTAGGCATGGCGGTTGTGTCCAAAATCTCGCGCGAAACATCGCCGAGGCAAACAAGCGCCTCCGCCGTTGCGATGACGGTGCCTTCGTAAACGAAGATCTCCGGCTTCTTGGTG
>CADBGC010000079.1 GCA_902794055.1 uncultured Eubacteriales bacterium
CTCGGAGAAAACGGTGGGGATGCATTTATCGAGCGTTGCCTCGTCTATGCCCTCAACGTCGTACCTGGTGACGATGCGAAGCTTTGAAAGCCCCTTTATGCCGAGAAAATCGCGGATATCGCCCTTGAGCGCTTCCGCCGCCTCCGAAAACTCGGGGCGCTTTTCGCTGTAAACTCGAAATACCATTTTTACCTCTTGAAATATGCGTTATTATCGGTTGAATAAACCAAGAAAGGGCGTTAAACGCCCATATCGGAAAGCAGCGCGGCTATCATGGAAAGGGTGTGCCGAAGCGCCATGCTGCCGATGTCCTTTCTGTAGTACATTTTATCGAAGCTGATATGCTCCGCCGCGTCGTATGCGGCCTTCACGGCGTCCTCGAGCGTTTCGCGCACGGCGGTAACGCCGAGCACCCTGCCGCCGTTTGTGAAGAAGCCGAGATCGGTGCGCTTGGTGCCCGCGTGGAACACCTCGATATCCTCGGGCACGTCCTCAAAGATGATGAGCTTGCCCTTTTCGTAGCTCTCGGGGTAGCCGCCGCTTGCGAGCACGAGGCAGCAGGAGGCTTCGTGCGAAAATTCAACGGGGCAGCTTTCAAGAGTGCCGTTTTCAATGGCGAGCATGATCTCCACAAGATCGCTCTTAAGAAGCGGCAGCACCGCCTGGGTTTCGGGGTCTCCGAAGCGGCAGTTGTATTCTATCACCTTCGGGCCGTCCGAGGTCAGCATAAGGCCGAAATAGAGGCAGCCCTTGAAGGTGCGCCCTTCCTTGTTCATGGCTTCCACGGTGGGCAGGATGATGCGCTCCATCGTTTGCTCCTGCGCCTGCTTGGTGTAGAACGGGTTGGGGCAAACAGCGCCCATGCCGCCGGTATTGAGGCCCATATCGCCGTCGAGCGCGCGCTTATGATCCATGCTCGAGGGCATCGGAATTATCGTTTTTCCGTCCGTAAAGGCGAGAACGCTCACCTCAGCGCCGGTCAAAAACTCTTCTATAACAACGGTTTTTCCGCTCTTGCCGAATTTTTCGTCCACCATCATGGACCTTATCGCTTCCTCGGCTTCGGAAACGTTCTTTGCGATTATAACACCCTTGCCGAGCGCAAGACCGTCCGCCTTGATGACCACGGGCATGGCGTGCTCGCGAACGCATTCAAGCGCGGCACCAAGATCGGAGAAGGTCTCGTATTTCGCGGTCGGGATGCCGTATTTCTTCATCAATTCCTTCGAAAACGCCTTGCTCGATTCGATGATCGCGGCCTTTCCGCTCGGGCCGAAGCAGGGGATGCCCTTTTCGCGCAGAAGGTCGGTGAGGCCGAGCGCGAGCGGGTCGTCGGGGATGACGGCGGCAAAATCAACGGGATTCTCTGTGCAGAATTCAACTATGCCGTCAAGATCGGTCGCCGAAATATTGATGCACTCCGCATCCTCGGCTATGCCGCCGTTGCCGGGAAGCGCGAAAATCCTGCCGCAGCGGGGGCTCTTTTTGAGCGCACGAATTATCGCATGCTCCCTTCCGCCGCCGCCGATAACGGCTATATTGAGCTTAGATTCATTGAGTTCCATAGTCTTTACCGCCTTTCCCGAGGAATTTTTATATTAAAGTTTGATTTATCAGTGATGGAAGAGCCTGAGACCCGTGAACGCCATCACCATGCCGTGCTCGTTGCAGCAGGCGATAACGTCGTCGTCGCGCACGGAGCCGCCGGGCTGGGCAATATAGCGAACGCCGCTTCTGTGGGCGCGCTCGATATTGTCGCTGAAGGGGAAGAACGCGTCGCTCGCAAGCGAAGTTTCGGTGAAATTCGCAAGCCAGGCCTTCTTTTCTTCCTTGGTCATCGGCTCGGGGCGCACGGTGAAGAACTGCTGCCAGCGGCCCTCGTCCAGAACGTCGCCGCACTCGTCGTCGCTCAAATAAACGTCTATCGCGTTGTCGCGGTTGGGGCGGGGAAGATCGCTCTTAAAGGGAAGCTCCAGCACCTTCGGGCACTGCCTGAGATGCCAAAGATCGGCCTTGCCGCCCGCAAGGCGGGTGCAATGGATGCGGCTCTGCTGACCTGCGCCAACGCCGATGGTCTGACCGCCCTCGGTGTAGCAAACGGAGTTGGACTGGGTGTATTTGAGCGTTATGAGCGCAATAAGCAGGTCGCGCTTCGCGCTCTCGGGGATATCCTTATTATCGGTAACGATGTTTTCAAGCAGCTTTTCGTCGATTTTGCCATCGTTTCTGCCCTGCTCGAAGGTGATGCCGTACACGGTGCGCGTTTCGATCGGAGCGGGAACATAGCTTTCATCCATCTTTATAACGGTGTAAGCGCCGTTTTTCTTCGCCTTGAGTATCTCAAGCGCATCCTCGTCGTAATCGGGGGCGATGATGCCATCCGAAACCTCGCGCTTGATGAGCTTTGCAAGCGAAGCATCGACCTTGTCGCTGACGGCGATAAAATCGCCGAAGGAGCTCATCCTGTCCGCTCCGCGCGCGCGAACGTAGGCGCAGGCGAGGGGGGAGAGCTCGGCTTTTTCATCAACGAAATACATTTTTTTAAGCACGTCCGTAAGCTCAAGACCGATCGCCGCACCTGCGGGGCTGACGTGCTTGAAGCTGGTCGCGGCGGGATAGCCCGTCGCTTCCTTGAGCTCGCGCACGAGCTGATAGCCGTTGAGCGCGTCCAGCAGATTGATATAGCCCGCTCTGCCGTTTAAAACGGTTATGGGCAGATCGCCCTCGAAGCTTATCGCGGCGGGCTTCTGGTTGGGGTTGCAGCCGTATTTCAGTTCGTAACGCATATTTTTCTCCTTAAAAGTCTTTATTTTACCAATTGATGCTTATTTATAATGAAGCTTTCTTCCTTGCCGCATTCCTTGCATATCCTGCGAACGAAGAGCGAAACGCGGTTGAGTTCATCAAGGCAGCTCCAGATATAGTTTGCGATACGCTCGACACTTCCTTCGGGCGTAGCAAGCCTTCTCGGCTCGCCCTTGAAGGTAGGGATCGGGTTGCCGTCGTGCTCGTAGGTGTGGATGAAGTGGCAAACGCCGGTCTCGAATGCATACTTATAGAAATTGCGCTGGCAAACGCCGCCGCTCTGATCCTCGGATTTGAGGATGCTGAGTTCATACCCGCTCTTTGCGAGTATGCCGCTGATGCGCGGGGTGTAGTTCGGCGGATCGGGCTCGTATTCGCGCGTTTGAAGCGCAAGCGCGTTTCGAGCGGAGTAGTCGCACTCGGGGCATTCGCTCTTTATAAGCTCATCGCGCACGGTGTCGGTCTGATCGCCGTTGGTAACGATCGTAACGCCGCCCACCTTGCGAACGGGCGCATATATGATGAGGCTCGGGTCGGTGAGCTTCGATTCATCGAATGCGCGGGTGCGGATGCCGTCCTCGGTCTCTTCAAAGATGCGGTTGCGGCTGTTCTCGCTCCTGCCCATGATGAAGTAGGCGATGAGCGTATTGCCCATCGAATCGCTCCCGATGATTATGCCCCTGCCGGGGTATGTGTTATTTTCAAGATAGTTGTTGAGCGTGTTCATTTATATAATCTCCGAAGGGTTTTTTCTTGATCCGTTATGACCGACCTCAGCCCTCGTCGCCGTCGATCAAAACAAGGATGCAGGGGCGAACGCCAACGCCCTTGTAGTTGGGGCGCTTAACGTATACGGGCTCACCCTTTGCATCGGTAACGGTAACGTTATCCTGCTTGCTGCCGGGGGTGCGCATCCACCACATTGCGGTGCCGTAGCCCGCAGGCTCGATGCCGCGGCTGAGAGCATACTTGGTGGGATACGCATAGAGTCCGAAGAGGTTGATCTCGGCGCCGGATCTTATGATCGTAATAAGCTCCTCATGGCTCATAAGAAAAACCTTATCCTCGGTATCCTTGCCGCCCTTTGCGCCGCTGACGGAATTCTTAGCCGTTGTGACCTTGGATTTTGCGATCAGAAGTTGCTCCTTTTCATTGAAGGCCGTGTTCAGAAAATCGCCGTTGAGCCATGTGCGTATTTCACAATCCGCCCAGGTGATAGCGCCCTTGTCGGTATGGTAGGGATGCTCGTCCAAAACGTTCACCGCCATCAGGTAGAGCGCCGTTTTGGTCTTCATCATAACGCCCCATTGTATAGGCTCCTGACCGTTTCGCTCAATATTGTCCTGCTCATAGCGGCCGAATTCAATGATATCTCCGACTTTTGCATCTTTAAGGTAGTCAAAATCGCTTCCGCATTCGGCATAAGCAGCCTGAACGGCACGCTTTGCGGAGTCTTTATAGCCGTCCAAAAGGGTGAAGCCTTCGATGCCTTCTGCGATATTTCCGGCGGCGATCGCGGCTTCAGCTTCGCTGTACGCCTTGCTGCGTGCTTTATCGGGGAGAACCTTTCTTATAATATAGCTTGCAACGAGGCCGACCAGAATGCCTGCAAGCAGCGCAGCGATAAGAATGCGCCTTTTGCGAACCTTCTTTTCCCATGCTTCCTGATCCAGATGAACCACTTTCTTTTTCTCTTTAAATGCCATATTCTCCTCCTCAAAAACGGTATTTATTATCGATCCGAATCGGCGGTAAGCGCATCAAGCTCATCGACGATATCTTCGTTATCGGGCTCATCATCGCCGTTCTGCTCGCTGACGATCCTTTTGAAAACCAGCTCGAGCGCCTTGGGAAGAAGCTCCCATTCGGCCTGCTCCATAACGCGGCGCTGAAGCGTTTCGGGCGTGTCGCCTTCTAAAACTTCAACGGCTTTTTGAAGTATTATCTCGCCGCCGTCCGCAACCGCATTCACGTAATGCACCGTTGCGCCCGTGACCTTAACGCCGTACTCAAGCGCCGCTTCATGAACCTTCAGCCCATAGAAGCCCTTGCCGCAGAAGGACGGTATAAGCGAGGGATGCACGTTTATCATGCGGTGATCGTATCTCTCGGTGAAGTTCTCGCTGAGTATGCATAAAAAGCCCGCAAGCACGATAACGTCGATCTGCTTATCCTTCAAAAGCCAGCTGACCTCGTTTTCAAAGGTGTAGGGGTTCTGCTTATCGAAGGGGATGTACGCCGTATCGATGCCGGCAGCCCTTGCGCGCTCAAGCGCGTAGGCATCGGCCTTGTTTGAAACAACGAGCGCGATATCGCCGCTTGTGATAACGCTGCCGCGCTTGTCGATAAGCGCCTGCAGATTTGTTCCGCCGCCCGAAACGAATACGGCGGCGCGGGGACGCTTTAGCATATTTCGACTCCTTCTCCTTCTTTGAGCTCGCCCATGATATAGGCTTCCTCTCCGCTGCCGCGCAGTATCTCGACAGCCCTTTCGGCATCCTTCTTATTAACTATAACGCACATGCCAACGCCCATATTGAAGGTGTTGAACATATCCCTTTCGGGGACGTCGCCGGTGCTTTGAAGAAGCGTGAACACGGGCGGGATCTTGAGCGAAGATTTGTCGATCTTCGCACAAAGCCCCGACTTCACGGCGCGGGGGATATTCTCATAGAAGCCGCCGCCGGTGATATGCGCGCAGCCCTTGACCGTAACTTCGTTTGCAAGCGCAAGCACGGGCTTAACGTAGATCCTCGTTGGCGCGATCAGCGCTTCGCCCAAGGTGCAGCCAAGCTCGGGGATGGGCGTGTCGAGCACGGCGGGGGAGTTGAGGTTGAAAACCTTGCGAACCAGCGAGTAGCCGTTGGAATGGAAACCGCTCGAGGGAAGCGCGATGATAACGTCGCCCGATTGCTGGGATTCAACGTTGAATATTTTTTCCTTATCGACTATGCCAACGGCGAAGCCCGCAAGGTCGTATTCGTCCTCGGGATAGAAGCCGGGCATCTCGGCGGTCTCGCCGCCGATGAGAGCGCAGCCGGACTGAACGCATCCCTCGGCAACGCCTTCAACGATCGAAGCCACCTTTTCGGGAACGTTCTTGCCAAGCGCGATATAGTCGAGGAAGAACAGGGGCTTTGCGCCGCAGCAAACGATGTCGTTCACGCTCATTGCAACGCAGTCGATTCCCACGGTGTTGTGCCTGTCCATAAGGAACGCAAGCTTGAGCTTGGTGCCAACGCCGTCGGTGCCGCTGACGAGGATAGGCTCCTTCATTCCCGCAAGATCGGGAACGAAAAGCCCGCCGAAATTGCCTATAGAGGGCACGGTGCCGGGGATCACGGTGCGTGCAACATGCTTTTTCATTAGTTCCACGGCGCGATATCCGGCGGTGATATCCACGCCCGCAGCTTCGTAGCTCTTGCTCCTTGAGTCCTTGATGCTCATTTATTCTTCCTCCGAATTATTAGTGAATAGTGAATGGTGAATAATGAATAGTTGAGGTTGGAATTCCAAGGGAATCCCCTCATTTTATTAAGTCTATTCATTATTAAAGAACCGGTCTCAATCCTCGTCCTTATCCTGCCGCTCGCTGAGCTTGGTCTGCCATTTATTGATCCATTTGCGCTTGGGCGGATCGCAGGGATACTCGCCCGTAAAGCAGCCGGTGCAGAAGCCCCTTCCGGGCTCGCCGGTCAGCAGCTTGGCATTCTCAACGCTCAAAAATCCGATGGAATCCGCACCGATCTCGGCTCTCAGCTCCTCGTCGGTATACTTAACGGCGATCAGATTCTCCCTCGAGGGAACGTCCGTGCCGAAATAGCAGGGGTAGAGGAACTTGGGCGATGCAAGGCGGATATGCACCTCGGTTGCGCCCGCTTCGCGCAGCAGGCTGACTATGCGCTTAATAGTTGTTCCGCGAACGATCGAATCGTCCACAAGCACAACGCGCTTGCCGCTCACCGTGGAGGGAACCGGGTTCAGCTTTATGCGAACGCCCTTTTCGCGGTCGCTCTGAGTGGGCTGAATGAAGGTTCTTCCTATATACTTATTCTTGATAAGTCCAATGCCGTAGGGAATGCCGGAGCGGATCGAATAGCCGATCGCCGCATCCAGACCCGAATCGGGAACGCCGATTATAACGTCCGCCTCAACGGGGTACTGATCGTGCAGGAATTCGCCCGCCCTTTGGCGCGCAAGATGCACCGAGCAGCCGTCGATAACGCTGTCTGGCCGCGCGAAATAGATGTATTCAAACACGCAGAAGCCGGGGTTAGCCGTGCCGCAATGCCGCCGATCGCTCATCATTTCGCCGTCCTTTATAACCACGATCTCGCCGGGCTCGACCTCGCGAACGTACTTTGCGCCGATGCTGTCAAGAGCGCAACTCTCCGAAGCGAAGCAGTAGCCGCCGTTTGCGAGCCTTCCGATACATAGCGGACGGAAGCCGTTCGGGTCGCGAACGCCGATCAGCTTCTTGGGGCTCATGATAACGAGCGAATACGCGCCCTTTATCCTGTCCATAGCCCTTGCCACGGCCTCCTCGATGCAGGTCGTTGCGAGCCTTTCCTTGGTGATCGTGTACGCAATGACCTCGGTGTCGCTCGTGGTGTGGAAGATGGAGCCCGCAAGTTCCAGCTCCTCTCGAAGCTCCGCATCGTTGGTGAGGTTGCCGTTATGCGCAAGCGCGATCGCGCCCTTGTGGTGGTTTACCACAAGGGGCTGGCAGTTGATACGCTTTTCATAGCCCGTGGTGGAGTAGCGAACGTGCCCGACCGCCATGCTGCCGAGCCCGAGGCGCGCCATGGTCTGCTCGTCGAAAACGTCGTTCACAAGCCCTTCGTCGGCGTGCGAGGCGATAACGCCGTCGTCGTTCACGGCGATGCCCGCGCTCTGCTGACCCCTGTGCTGAAGGGCGTAGAGCGCGTAATAGGTCATTCGCGCAACGTCGTCGCGCTCGGGGGAGGAAACGCCGAAAACGCCGCATTCCTCTTTCAGACCCTCGAATATTTCATCGTTCTTATCGAAAAATTCCATTTAAAACGAACTTCTTTCGTAGTTTATTTTGGTTTCGCTTGTATTATTGTTGGCGGCGGCGATCGCGCTTATTCGCCCATCAGGCGGCGCAGTATCTCTTGGTATGCGCCCTCAACGTTGCCCATATCGCGGCGGAAGCGGTCCTTATCGAGCTTTTCGTGCGTAGTGCTGTCCCAGAAGCGGCAGGTGTCGGGCGAGATCTCGTCCGCAAGAACGATCGTGCCGTCAGCAGTTTTGCCGAACTCGAGCTTGAAGTCGATAAGGTCGATATTCAGGCTCTTGAAGTATTCGCGAAGGATATCGTTTATGCGCAGCGCATAATCCTTGATGATATCCAGCTCCTCGGGAGTGCAGAGCTCAATGGCGAAGATATGGTAATCGTTTATCATCGGATCGCCGAGCTCGTCGTCCTTATACGAGAATTCGAGCACGGTCTTTTTCATGGGAGTGCCTTCGGGAAGGCCGAGGCGCTTGGAGAGCGAGCCCGCCGCAACGTTGCGAACTATGACCTCGAGAGGAACGATTTTAACCGCCTTGACCGCCGTTTCGCGGTCGGAAAGCTGCTCAACGAGATGGGTGGGGATGCCCTCTTTTTCAAGCATCTTCATAAGGTGGTTCGTTACGCGGTTGTTTATAACGCCCTTGCCGATGATGGTGCCCTTCTTTTCACCGTTGAATGCGGTCGCATCGTCCTTATAGTCCACGATGTAAACGCCCTCGACGTCGGTCGAGTAAACCTTCTTTGCCTTGCCCTCGTAGAGCTGTTCGAGCTTCTTCATAAATATCCTCCGAATAGTAAAGTATTGATTCTTAATAAATTTTGAAAGCCGCTTAAAGACCGCGGCTGTTTCGTGCGTTTATTGAGTTATGCGTTCGGCTCGGCGGCCTGAAGCGCGGCATCCTTTTTGCGGACGGCTTCGGACATATCTCTTCTCATCTTCTCAAGCCTCTCATGCAGCTCGGGCTCGGAAAGCGCGAGCATCTGCGCGGCGAGGATGGCGGCATTGGCGCAGCCGTCTATCGCAACGGTGGCAACGGGTATGCCCGAGGGCATCTGCACCGTTGCAAGCAGCGCGTCCAGTCCGTCGAGCGCACTCGATTTGAGGGGTATGCCGATAACGGGCAGGGTGGTGTGCGCGGCGATAAAGCCGCCAAGATGCGCGGCCTTGCCCGCGGCGGCGATGATAACGCCGAAGCCGCGCTCGTATGCCGAGGAAGCGAATTCGCTGACCGCGCCGGGCGTTCTGTGCGCGCTCATGATGTGCATTTCATATTCGATGCCGAGCTCCTTGAGCTTCTCCGCGCAGGCTTTAACGAGCGGCAGATCGCTGTCCGAACCCATAATAACGGCAACCTTTTTCATGGTGTGTTCCTCCGTT
>CADBGC010000080.1 GCA_902794055.1 uncultured Eubacteriales bacterium
GAGCCGTCGTCCTCACGCATGTCCTATCTCAGACCTCCGCATGCTTATGCCGAGCCGCCCAATGCTGTGAAGCGTTCAAGGCGGAAGTATCATTATGCTGTTACTCGATTTGGCTATTCAGTTTTCAAGGAGCGGAGGGTGCTGTGAAAAAGTCCCCTCATAAAGTAAGGCCAAAAAAAGCGGGGGTGGCTGGTAAAATCGGGCATTTTTAAAAAATATATTTTATTTGAGCGCGGAAATGGGTCTCTGTTTTTAACTGTGCTCGGATTGATCAGTCGGCGAAAAATCCTTCATTATCAGCGTTTTGCGCTCGGCTGCTTCGTAGTGTTGTAAAGAAAATGTGGTAAAATGTAGTAAAGTTGCTCCAAAAACGAAAAAGAGAGAGCGCGAGGATGTCTCTCAAATGGATGGATAACGAGGATGTCGGCTTTTTCGATGCTGAAAATGTGGTATAAATGTGGTAGTAAAACGGATTAACAATTATAAAATGAACTCCGAAAAACAAAGTGTTTTCCAGAGTTTCTTGGCGTACCTGCCGAGATTCGAACTCGGGGCCTACAGAGTCGGAGTCTGTCACTCTATCCAGCTGAGCTACAGGTACATATTCGGTATTTCTCGGGCAGAAAGGCAAACCACAAATGCGCCCATAAAGTAATTATACCATATTTGCGCAGAACAATCAATGACGAAAAACGGGCCGCCGAGTCGAAAACTTACGAAAACGGCAAGACGTTTGGAAAGCGCAACAAGCGATCTATGCGCTCACATGAAAAGGAACACAAGAAGATCCCAGTATGTATGCAGCGCGATAGGGAGCCAGATGCTTTTGCTTTTGATGAAGCTCAGGCTGAATATCACGCTCAGCGCTAGCACGCAGAGGGCGTTGGGGATCACCGAAATATCGGAAAATTCTCCGCTTGCTATCCAAGAAGGAAAATGTATCAAAAGGAACATAAAGGCATTGACCAGAATAGGGAGCCATTTTCTGTTTTCGGTGATGGTCGCATTCAGAAGCCAACCACGAAAGACCGTTTCCTCGGTGATGCCGACAAAGAGCAGGATGATAAGCTCATCGCCGCCGATGCCTGCGGAGATATTGCCGCGGGTCAGAAGGGCCGCAAGCAGCACGTAAGCGGTGAAAGCAAGAAAGAGCGGAACAAATTTTGATAGGTTCACCTTGTTCGTAAACATTTCCTTCAAGCGCAGATATGATTCATCCTGAAAGAAACGTATCAAGAATACTGCGGGCAATGTCCAAACAAGATTCTTGATGATCCCGCTTTTTATGAATTGCGCGATAAGCTCGTTTTCTATGGCAGCGGAAACGGCGCCCTTTATGAAGAGTTCAAACAGGCTCCAAATGCCGTAAAATATCAGCGCGTAGATAACAAGCACGGGAAGCTTCAGCCTTTGCCGCTTCATTAAAAAGCCTCCTCCATAATGACGGCCCGATCCAAACGGGCTTGGAAAAGATGATACAATGAAAAACTGGCCGCTTGAGCCGAAGCTCAAGCGAGCCTGTTTTGCTTGGATCTGATGGAAAAGCCGAGCTCAGTTCTTGCAGCCGCAGTCGCAGCCTTCGCCGCACTCGTCGCCGCATTCTTCACAGTCGCAGTCCTCTTCCTCGAACCTGGCCTGAACGATCTCGATCAGCGCGTCCATGTCCTCATCGGCGGGGGAAACGAATTCCTCGGTGTCCTCAGCCTCGTTCACAACGATCTGCATGATGTATACGTCGGTCTCATGCTCGCAGTCGCAGTCCTCATCATCGCAGCCGCAGTCGGCGTTCGCGTCGATAAGCACGGCGTATTCCTTGCCGTTGTAGTCGAAATAGTCGATAACGTCAAGCTCAAAATCGTTGCCGTCGTCATCGGTGAAGGTTACAAAATCTCTTTCCTCGTTCATTGTGTGAACACTCCTTTCGTTTGTTGGAAGATCCATTCCAAGCTATTTTACATCATTTTCGGCTCGATTGCAACCGTTTTTTATGTCTCATTCATCCGAAAGATACCAATTTTTGATGCCGCGCAGCAGATAGGGCTCGCGAAGCGCTGTTATCCCCTCGAGCTTTGCTGTATAGACCACGCTGTTCAGCCTGAAATAGAGCACCAAAAACGGAAGCTGCTCGGTGAATTTGACCTCGAGCAGGCGGAACGCCTCGCGCAGGCTCTTCTCATCCTCGGCGATGCGTATCGCCTTGAGCTCCTCGGCGAACACAACGCCCGAAAATTTGCCGAAGTTGTTGCTGCCTTCGGTGGTGAGGTAGGCGCGCATATCGTTGGATGAGGAAAGGTTGAAGCCCGCGAGCGCAATATCCCATTCCATCGAAGAAAGCGCCTTCATGAATTCGCTTTCCGCCTCGCCGTAGCCGTGCGGCGCGGTGATGACGTTCACGGTTATGCCAAACTCCCGAAGCTGGGAGGCGATCACGTTTGCCGCATCCGAGCGGGTGGTGTTGTCCGTTGTGCCGCTCGTGAGTAGGGTGAGCTCGATGGGCGTATCCCCGTTCATCAAAAGCCCTTCCTCATTTTTGGTATAGCCGAGCTGCGCAAAGAGCGATTCTGCCGCGGCGGGGTCGTGGCTTATGAGGCTGCCGCCGCTGTAGAGCCATGAGTCGGGCGGCACGGGCACGTCGCAGGCGCGGGCGCGATTCATGTAAATATTGGAGATGATGGGGCTGCGGTTTATCGCGCGGGAGAGCGCCCTTCGAAAATCCGCATCCATCGTGGGATGGCGGCGATGGTTGAAAAGAAGCGTTTCCATGCCCTGCGTCATGTGGTCTACAACGTTCGTAACGCCGGTTTCACCGAAGCGGCTCGCGGAGAGCTGCGCCGTGGGCACCAGATCGAGCTGACCCGCCGAATACGAGGCGAGCGCGGTGTCGTTGTTTTCACGCGCCAAAAACTCTATCGAGGAGATATACGGCGTTCTGTCCCACCAGTTTTCATTGGCGCGAAGCGTTATCCGCTCGTCGCTGTATTGAGTAACGGCGTACGGACCAGTGCCGTTGAAAACCGAGCCGTCCGCCTTTTTGATCGGGAAATCGAGGGCATACAGCTCCAGAATTCCCGTATTGCTCATGGTTATGCGGACTGTGAACTCGTCCACCTTGACCATGGATGCAACGGCCGAAAGCGTTTGCGAATAATAGCTCTCCGCGCCGTGGCGCTTCAGGCTGCTGAAGGAATGGACCACGTCGTCCGCGCAGAGCCTTTCGCCGGAGTGAAAGACGGCGCTCTCGCGCAGGCTGATGAGCCAGCTTCGCTCGTCGCCCGCAAAGCGGCTCCACTTCGCGGCAAGGCAGGGGGTGAGCTCACCCGATTCGTTTACCGCGATAAGCGGCTCGTAAACGAGCGAAAAGAGCGCGAGCGATTCCTCGGTGCGAACGAGCAGCGGATCGTAGCTTTCGTTTCCAACGCTCAGATTTTCGGGCATAGCCATGCGGAGCAGTCCGCCCGAAACGGGAGAAATCGATGCGGCGGGGGCGGGGGAGGGCGTGTGCTCGGCTTCAGCGGGAGGCTCGGTATTGCCCGAGCATGCGCAGAAAACAAGCGCGAAGAACACTATCGCCAAAACGGCGCATAGAGCTCTTTTGGGGGGAAACGCCCTCTTATCCGCGCTTGAGCTTATATTTTTCATAGGAATCGAGCACCTTTTCAACGTAGTTCTTCGTTTCGGTAAATGGGATATCAAGGCTTTCACCGCTGCTTGCTTCGCTTTGCTTGAGCCAATCGTCCACGCTGCCCGCGCCCGCGTTGTAGGCGGCAACGGCAAGGATCAGATCGTTTTTGTAATAATCGAGCAGATATGAGAGCAGATAGCAGCCCATGTCGATATTATACGCAGGCTCAAAAACCTTCTCGCGCTCGTGCGTATAGCCCCTGCGCCACGCGATCCATTCGGCGGTCACGGGCATTATCTGCATAAGCCCCTCCGCGCCCGCATGGGAAACGGCCTTGGGCTCGAAATGGCTCTCGGTGCGTATCACGGCGAAAACAAGATCGGGATCGAGCCCGTATTCGCGGCTCGAAATGAGCACCTCCTGCTCGAATTCGCGGGGATAGGT
This sequence comes from uncultured Eubacteriales bacterium, assembly GCA_902794055.1. Lineage (GTDB taxonomy): Bacteria > Bacillota > Clostridia > Christensenellales > CAG-138 > PeH17. Next base: position 4,067 of record CADBGC010000080.1, read on the forward strand.
GAATCTTGAGCCGAACTTCGACAGGGCGGCGATCGAGAAAGCGATCAAAAGCACGGCGATAACGGAAAACAGCACAGCCGCGCGCGAGGTCTTTTTCTTTTTTGATTTGTTTGAGGATGCTTTTGCCATTACAGTTTAACTTATTTTATTTTGCTTATTCATCGAGATCGTCGGGAAGATAGCTTTCAAGCTCGGCTTCATTCGAGCCCGCTTCGGGCGATATGCCGATAGCCTCAAGCGCATTTTTCACCGCTTCTTCAAGCTCCGCGCCCGTGCCGTTATTGACTATCACCGCGTCCGAACGCGCCGCTTTTTCCTCTTGACCCATCTGCCGCGCAAGGCGGGCGGCGGCTTCCTCACGGCTCAGCCCGTCGCGAAGCATTATGCGCTCATAGCGCGTTTCGTCATCCGCAACAACGCATAAAACCTTGGAGCAGAAGCGCTCAAAGCACGTTTCAAACAGAAGCGGAACGTCGAAAACTATATGCTCCCATCCGCTTGATTCGGCTTCATCGGCTTCGCGAAGCATCGCCTCGAAAACGTGAGGATGGACGATGGAATTCAGCTTTTCCGTGCTGCTCCCCGAAACGAAGGCGGCCCTTGCAAGCGCTTTTCGGTCGATAAGTCCGCGCTCATCGAGTATGTTTTCACCGAAAGCGGCGGAAAGCTCCGCGATCACCTTGGGAAAGCCGAGCGCCGCGTGCGCGGTTTTATCCGCGTCAACGATATGAAAGCCGAGGCCGAAAAGTATCGCGGAAACGGTCGATTTTCCCGCCGCCATACTGCCCGTCAGACCTATTCTCATACAGGAAACCTCCGAATAAGGAAGTGAGTCTATTATTTCGTATCGAACCAGCTATGCCCGAATTCAACGTCCGCACGAAGCGGAACGGAGAGCTTCATCACGTTTATCATGCACTCGGCTAAAAGCGCCTTCACGCGCTCAAGCTCATCCTCGGGAGTGTCGATTATCAGCTCATCGTGAATCTGGAGCACGAGCTTCGCCTTCATGCCCTCGTCAAGAAGCCTTTTATGAACCGCAACCATCGCCGCCTTGATGATATCCGCCGCGGTGCCCTGAATGGGCATATTCATCGCCACGCGCTCGCCGAAGGAGCGGGTGTTGAAATTGCTCGATTTAAGCTCGGGCAGCTCGCGCCTGCGGTTGAAAAGGGTGGCAGCGTAGCCGCGCTCCTTTCCGCGCTCAACGGAGGAGTGCATATAATCGCGAACGCCGGGCAGCCGCTCAAGGTATTTTTCTATGTATGAAGCCGCTTTTTTCTGCGGGATCCCGAGCTGCTCGGACAGGCCGAACGCGCTTATTCCGTACACTATTCCGAAGTTGACCGCCTTCGCGCTCGAGCGCATCTCGCGGGTTACTTCATCTGTTGAAACGCCGAATATCTCCGAAGCGGTGCGTGTGTGGATGTCCTCGCCCGAATTGAAAGCCGAGATAAAGGTCGGATCGCCGCTTATATGCGCAAGCACACGCAGCTCGATTTGCGAATAATCCGCGCCAACAAGAAGATTTCCCTCGCTTGCAACGAAAGCCCTTCGTATCTGCCGCCCAAGCTCGGTGCGCACGGGAATATTCTGAAGATTCGGCTCGGTGGACGAGATGCGCCCCGTTGCGGTCACGGTTTGGTTGAAGGTGGTGTGTATCCTCCCGTCCGCTTCCGTTTTTTCAAGCATCGCATCGATAAAGGTGGATTTGAGCTTGGTGAGGAAACGGTATTCGGTAACTGCGCCCACGATCGGGTGCAGGGGCTTTAGTGCTTCGAGCACGTCGCTGTCCGTCGAATAGCCGGTCTTGGTCTTTTTCTTCGGCGGCAGGCCGAGCTTTTCAAATAGAATTTGCCCGAGCTGCTTGGGGGAGAGTATGTTGAAGCTCTCGCCCGCAAGCTCGAAGATCTCCTCGGCAAGCGCGTTTATGCGCTTCTCCATCTCGCTTCCAAGCTCCGTCAGCACGGCTTTATCTATCGGGAACCCCGTTTTTTCCATGTCGAAGAGCACACCGGCAAGCGGCAGCTCGATATCCGAAAAGAGCTTCAGCATCTCGTTTTCGCGAAGCTTTTCGAGCATACGCGAGCGCAGAAGCGCGAGCGCGGCGGGCGCAGGGATATGTGCAAGTCCGCTTTCAGAAACCAGCGTTCCCGTATCCTTCGCGGGGTGAAGCGCATTCAGAAGATAGTCCGCGATCATCGCATCGAATTCAACGGCGCTCAGCTTTGCGTCGTAGCCGTCAAGCAGCCACATAAGGCGCTTTGCATCGAAAACGACCTTTGAAACGCGCTCGTTTTCGAGTATCGGCTTGAGCGCGGCTATCACTTCGCCCGGCTCAAAGCCCGGATCGAGCAGCGTTCCGCCGAGGCTGAGCGCATAGCAGGGGAGGGGCTTTTCCTTGGAAGCAGTTTGCAGCTCCTTTTCATCAAAGCCCGCAAAGCATACCGAAGCTTCGGCGATATCGAAGGCGAAAAAGCCTTTATCGGTAAGGGCTTTAACGGCGTTCTCAAGCTGCGCAGGGTCACTCAAAGCTATGCTTTCGAACGCGGCAGCATCTATCGCCTCATCGGATTTAAGCGAGAAGCCCTCGTTTTCCTCAGCGCCCGAAAGCTCGCGAACGCGCTTTAGCACGGCGCGAAGCTCCAGCTCGGTCAGCTCGCCTATCGCGTTCTTCATATTCGCGGGATCGAAGCGGCAGCTTTCGAGCGTTTCGGCTACGGGCGCGTTCACGTCGATCGTGCCGAGCCTTTGGCTAAGCTCTGCGCTCTCCCTGCCGCCGAGCAGCTTTTCCCTTAGAGCGCCCTTTTCCGATTCCGCGCTGTCGAGCACCGAGGCGAGGCTGCCGTATTTTTCAAGCAGCTTCAATGCTGTCTTTTCGCCGATTCCCTTTATTCCGGGTAGATTATCGGAGCTGTCGCCCATCAAACCCTTGAGATCGACCATTCGCGCAGGCTCGAGTCCGTAATCCTCAAAAAGCTTGTTTTTATCGTATTCGATCGTTTCCGTTATGCCTTTTTTGGTCATAAGAACGTGAACGCTGTCCGTAATTAGCTGCAAAGCATCCCTATCGCCCGTAACCAGAAGGGACTCAACGCCCGCTTCTTGTGCTCTGCGCGAAAAGGTGCCGAGGATGTCGTCCGCCTCATAGCGTTCGCATTCGATCACGGCAATGCCCATCTTTTTAAGCAGCTCGCGCAGCATCGGGAACTGCTCGCGCAGCTCAACAGGCGTTTCGCGCCTTCCCGCCTTGTACTCATCGTACTGCTCGTGGCGGAAGGTGGGAGTGCTCATATCAAAAGCCGCAAGCAGGTAATCAGGCTTCAGCTCGATAAGCTTCATCAGCATCGAAAGAAAGCCGTGAAGAGCTCCCGTGGGCGTGCCCTTTCTGTTTGTCATATTCGGCAGAGCGTAGAACGCCCTGAACATAAGCGAGTTGCCGTCTATCGCGATAAGCTTCATTTAAAACTCCTTTTTGCGCACGGTTTTTCGGGGGGAACGGCGTTCAACGATCCGAAAAAAGCCGCACGAAATACATCTATTCTTCCAACTTAATATTATACCATTAAAAGGGTGGTTTAACAATGATTCACGTTGAAAATTCAAAGATAAGCCGTAGCAAAAATGCAAAAAACAAGTCCGAAGTCGATTTAAACTTCGGACTTGTTCGTTGATCGGCTGCATTATGCGGTCGGTCGGCCGCCGCAATACTTGCAAACATGGTTGGCATTATAGGTGCAGCGAACCTTATGCATTACTGATGGTCCGTTGCAGTCTTTGCACTTCGTTGTGTGATAACAAACACCGCCGATAGCGCCTAAATACTGATAGCCTCCGGTCCATGTATGGGTTTGATGACCAATGCCGGTTATGGTTTTGGCGGCATAATACTCGTGCTTAGTGGGATTTGTTGCGGTTCTGGTTTCGCTGAAATGCATCAGTTTATTTTTGTTATTTGATCGGGATCCGAAAGAAGCTGTGATGCTTGCGAGGTTGTATGGGCATATGCCGGATATATGCATGACGTAAGAACAAACAGTGCGGAAAGCCATGCACTCAAATACTGCTTTATGTTCACGATTTATACACCACCTTGTCATTCAGCCCGCTTTTACCATTGACAGAAGCTGATCGAGTTTGTAAACGTGATAACGATACTGCATCGTATCGACGTTTTCCCAAATGCTGTCCGAACGGATAAGCTCATCAACGGCTTTTTTCAAAAACGTTTCGTCTTGTGCAAAATTGCGTACGGAGCTCGGCATGGTCTCAAGTAGCGCATAGTTGCGGGGGAAAGCGTATTTTTCGCCGTCTATGGCAATAACGTCAAAAGTTGTTATATGAGCACAGGTTATAATATATGAGTCGTCCGGAAGTTTATTGCGTTCTCTGCCTTCATCGGAAAGCTTGTTAAGAAAAAGCAACAGCTCGTTGCCCGCCGTGAACAGCGGATGACCTTCAAGGGTAAATCTGCTTGAGCCATCCTGAATAAGCGTGAACTTTGAGGGAAGCTTGCCTTTTGCGGTTTCAATGACTTCGGCGCTAAAAAGGGTGCTGTACATATCATCGGTATAGCCAAGCCAATCACCGATACGTATGTAAGCAATCGCATCGGATTCCTCTATGGCATCGGCTACTGAAGCAGGAGCATACCCAAAACTTGCATGAGAAGGATACTCCGTCATACGAACAGGAGGCACAGCGACTTCCTTTTTGCTGCCTGTGCAGGAGGCAAGAAGCAGCCCTAAGAGCATGCTCGCCATCAGTACGGCGGCGATGAAAAAACGGGGAAACGAAGTTCTTTTTTTCATTGCTCATAAATCCTTTCCAAAGCTTTTAACTTTCATAGGTTTGCTCCTCAGTCGGCGTTCAGCCCGCTTTTACCATTGAAACAAGCTCATCGAGCTTATACACGTGCGCATACGCTATATTGACTT
>CADBGC010000081.1 GCA_902794055.1 uncultured Eubacteriales bacterium
TGCCCAGCGATGAGAACGATGTGTCAGGGTTGATCTGGCGCACCTTTTCTGAGGTGTCAGCGTCGAAGATTTGCGGGGTGACGGCGTATTCGTAGTAGATGCTGCTAACGTAGTTATCGATGCCCGATTCCCCGCTGTCGAGGTATTCCTTAAGCGATGCGAGGTCGTTGTTGCCGAAACTGGCGAACATGCGCGTCATCATCTGGAACTCGCCGATGTGGCCCTCCTCGACTTCGGGTAGCAAGTTCGATACCGATGCCGAGCTGGCAGAAGCGGAGGAACTGGATCCAGAAGTGCCTGTCAGCTGCACAGGTGTGCTTTCGTCATCGCCCTCGTCATCGGCACCGCCCATGCCCACGATCATTGTGGTGAAGTCGAAGCCAGATGACAGAATTTGAAGCGGGTAGACTGAAAGCGTTTCCTCTTCGGTGGTCTTGATGTAGTTGTTCACGCCGTTTGCCAGCGCCAGGATGGCTGCAATGCCGATGATGCCGATGGAGCCGGCGATGGCCGTCATGATGGTGCGGCCCTTCTTCGTCATGAGGTTGTTTGCCGAAAGCGACAACGCTGTCAAGAACGACATGCGTGTGCGTCGCGTTGGCTTGGCGTTGGCGGCTTCGATTTCCGCAATCGATGGCGTGAACGGGTTGGAATCGGACGTGACCCGGCCATCTGCCAAATTGACCGTACGCGTTGCGTACTGTTCGGCCAGGTCGGGGTTGTGGGTGACCATGATGACCAAGCGGTCGTCGGCGATTTCGGTGAGCAGGTCCATGATCTGGACGCTCGTTTTCGAGTCGAGTGCGCCTGTAGGCTCGTCGGCAAGAAGGATCTCGGGGTCGTTGATGAGAGCGCGTGCGATGGCGACGCGCTGCATCTGGCCTCCCGACATCTGCGCGGGCTTCTTGTCGATATGCTCGGCAAGCCCCACGCGCTCAAGCGCCTTAACCGCGCGCTCGTGACGCTCTTCGCGCGACACGCCCGACAACGTCAATGCAAGCTCGACGTTTGCGAGCACCGTTTGGTGGGGGATAAGGTTGTAGCTCTGGAACACGAAGCCAATGCGATTGTTGCGGTAGGCATCCCAGTTCCTATCCGAATATTCCTTTGTGGAAACGCCGTTTATTATAAGATCGCCGCTGTCGTATCGGTCAAGGCCGCCCACGATATTCAAAAGCGTGGTCTTGCCCGAGCCGCTCGGGCCGAGCACCGCCACAAACTCGCTTTCGCGGAAGGCAAGGCTCACTCCGTCCAGCGCGGTCTGCACGAGCTCTCCCGTTTTATAGCGTTTGGTTATATTTGAAAGCTGAAGCATTATAAAATCCTCCGAGGATATCCTTTGCGCCTATTATATCCCCATCGGCGCAAACAATCAATGAATACCGCTGAAATGTCACATTTATGCCCTATTTGAACAAAAAAGCAATATGAAATACAAAAACCGCGCCCGATGAACGGCGCGGCGGGATAACGAAAAACGATGAAAGGGCGTGACCGCCCAAGTCAGCTCCGGTTTAATCGAACCATATATCCATATCAACAGTGGGGCGCTCATACGGCTTGAACAAGGGTGCAATACTGCTTTCAAAGAAGCCTTTAAGCTGATCGTATTCCTCCTGTGAGGCATCGAGCGCAAGTATCGGCACGAACCTTACGCAGTTGCGCTCGTATTTGGAGGGATCGGTTTCGACAGTTGCCTCAAACCAAATTGAGCTCGTCGACCATGAAAGGCTGTCTCCTCCGCCGCCGATCCAACTGATGTCCGATAAACCCGGAATTAAAGCAGAATCCGGCACGGATGAAGAGAGCGAAGGATTTCGCTCCATATAATATCTGTATGCAAGGGTCCCCTTATCGTTTTCAACCAGCCAGCCGGCGGAAATAAGCGAAGAAACCTCCTCCGAGCTGTATGAGCCGAGCACGAGCAGCATTTCTTTTTCGCTGAGCGGCGCGAGCGAGGTGACGGGATACTTGCCCGTTTCATACAGCGAAGCCATCGGCGCGATGCCATAGACGAATTCGCCGTCCTTCTTCCAAGCAAAAACATCCAGCCCCCTGCCCAAGCCAAGGTCGAAATACTCGGGGAACTGTTTCTTCAGTGACACAAGTTTCGCGGAATCGAGCAGGCTTGCAAGCCCGTCCGTATCCTCCCCCCTTATCTCCATCCACTCGCCGCCTTCAAGGCGCAGGTAGCGCTCGCCGAGCTGATAGACGGTGGTCCTTTTGCCGTTTTTATAGAAAAACTCAATGGAAAGTATTCCGTCCTCGGTGTCCTGCGGCGGCTCCTCTGCCTTTTTGAGCTCGAGCGTGTTGAAATGCTCCAAAAGGCGCAGCAGCTCCGCTTCATCGGTGATCTGTTCGGCATTTTCGGGGTCGTATGCATTTCTTGCGCGAACGCTTTCGATCTCCGCCGAAGAGATGAATTCCTTATTCCTTGCCGAATTCAGAATAATAAACAGCGCCGCTCCGAGAGCAAGTGCGGCAATTCCGGCGACAATATAATACAATGCTTTTTTACTCTTCACTCTTTTCCCCTTTCTTTGTAAGTGCAAGCTCTTTACAATGCACAGCGGCTTTCTATGCCGCTAAGCTTTTATATACTCTTTCAGTCAAATTTTATCAGAAACATGCAGCGGTGTCAATGGGAAAAGCGCCTTTCTTCCTGTGGAAAACCTTTGCGTTTACTATTTTCCGCGCAGTAGAGTTGAAAGCCGCGCAGCGATATGCTATAATCGGAATAAGGCTTCATCCGTCCATCGGAGTGCCAAAGGAGGTGTCGCATGATCCCGGTTTCCGAGTTTTTCCCGATATGGAATTCGCTTTCGGCCGCGCAAAAGCAGCGGCTTGAAGGTGCTGCCGTTAAAAAATACGCGCCCGCGGGCACACTGCTGCACAACGGCAGCGATGACTGCATGGGGCTGCTTCTGATAGCTTCGGGTCAGCTTCGCATCTACACCACCTCGGACGACGGGCGAGAGATAACGCTCTATCGCCTTCTTGAGCGCGATATATGCCTGTTTTCCGCTTCGTGCATGCTCCACAGCGTTCAGTTCGAGCTTCAGGTCTCCGCCGAGCGCGATACAGAGTTTTGGCTCATTTCATCCGAAGCATACGGCACGATAATGAAGGAATCAGCGCCTCTGGCGAACTTTACTAACAGCATTATGGCCTCGCGCTTCACCGAGGTAATGTGGCTAATGGATCAGCTTCTTTGGAAGCGCATGGATCAGCGCATAGCGAAATTCCTGCTCGAGGAAGCCGCGCTCGATGATTCAAACACGCTCAGGCTTACGCATGAGGCGATCGCAAACCATCTCGGCACGGCGCGCGAGGTCGTCACAAGGATGCTGAAGTATTTCCAGAGCGAGGGCGCGGTCAAGCTTTCAAGGGGCACGATAGAGATACTCGATTCGGAAAGGCTCGAGCGCATGTCCGAATGAATAAAAACCACAAAAACACCTGCCAAGGCTCGGCAGGTGTTTTCGCTTTATAGCACGGTGGTTTGGGTGGTATGCTTTATTCTTCGCTGTTTTTCGGTTCTTTTCCGCGCTGTTTAAATCTGCAGATAAGCTGAGTCATCGAGCCCATCGGGCAAAAGCTGCACCAGCTTCTCGGTTTGAACAGCACCATAACTATCAGCCCTATGAGCGCCGATGTGAGCATAAGGCTGTAGAAGCCGAACGCGAACTGGGCAACCCAATCGGGCGCGGGGCGAACGGTGTATGCCCAGCCCCACGGCACCTTGATGCTCCAAAAGAGCTTCACGACCTCACGCAGCGAGCTTGCGCCGCCGAAAACGAGATAGGTTTGATACAGCATGGATGCAAACATCGTAAGGAAAAAGATCAGAAAGCCATAACGAAACCATTTGGAGCTCATCCATTTCGGGGTGGGCTTGTTTCTTGAGCATTTCAGATTCTTTCCGAGCACGGTGAAGAGCTGCGATCTGCCGCAAAGATGGTTGCAGAAGAACTTATTTCCGCCGAATATCGCGAAAAGAAGCGGCAGAACGAAGTCTATGAGGCCGAGCCAGGCAAAAAGGATATTGAAGAAGCCGAGCGCGAAATAAACTATCGACCATATCCAAAGGTAGTCGTACCAATGCTTTTTCTTCATTTTGCGCTCTCCCCCGCCTCCCGCAGGCGCATTTCGATGCACCCCGCAGGGCAGACCCTTTCGCATCTGCCGCAGCCTACGCAGCGGGCCTCGTTCACAACGGCATAGCAGCCGCGCCATACCTTAACAGCGTCCTTAGGGCATTCGTTTTCGCAGGCTCCGCAGGAAACGCAGCGCCTTCTGTCCGCCTTTGCAAAGCGTTTTGATGCCATTTGTTTCTCCTTATATTCGATGCCTCGCGACCTCGCGGGATCAGTCCTCTTTGCCGCAATGCGCCGCTTTTTCGGCAGCAAGCTTATCCTGCATCACGGTTTGATACAGCCTGTAGCCGCCCGAAAGATTCAAGCAGTCAAAGCCGTTCTGAGCAAGTATGCGATAGCCGATATAGCTTCTCAGCGCGCTTTGGCACATGATATAGACCTTCTTGCACGTTTCAAGCTCATGGATGCGCTCACGAAGCTCATCCACGGGGATATTGATAAATCCGTCGATATGTCCCCTTGCGTATTCGCCTTCGGTGCGCACGTCGAGCAGGATAACGCTTCCGTCGCGCGGGAGCGATCCGACCTCATGCCAATGGAACTGCTTTGTGATGCCTTTATTGAGATTCTCGATCATAAAGCCCGCCATGTTCACGGGGTCCTTCGCCGAGGAATACGGCGGCGCGTATGCAAGGTCGAGCAGCTTGAGCTCGCTCGCCTTCATGCCCGCGCGGATGGCCGTTGCGATAACGTCGATGCGCTTGTCCACGCCGTCAAAGCCAACGATCTGAGCGCCGAGCAGCCTGTCCGTGCCGAGCTCAAACAGCACCTTCATCGTCATGACCTTGCCGCCCGGATAGTAGCCTGCGTGATTTGCGGGCGAAAGGAAAACCTTATCATAGTTGAGACCGAGGCTTTGAGCGGTCTTTTCGTTTATGCCCGTGGCAGCGGCGGTCAGATCGAAAACCTTGATTACCGAGGAGCCCTGCGAGCCGTCGAACGCGCTTTCTATGCCGCAGATATTGTCCGCCGCGATCCTGCCCTGCTTGTTTGCTGGGCCCGCAAGCGAGATGAGCGAGGGCTCGCCCGTTACAAAATGCTTCACCTGCACCGCATCGCCCACGGCGTAGATATCGGGATCGGATGTCTGCATACGCTCGTTTACGAGTATGCTGCCGCGAAGTCCGAGCTCGAGCCCCGCATCCTTGGCGAGCTTCGTGTCGGGCGAAACGCCAATCGCGAGCACAGCCATATCGGCTGTTACCGATTCGCCCTCGCCGAGCACGGTCTCGATGGTTTTTCCGTTTGATCTGAACGCCGAAACGCCGCGCTCAAGCAGAAGCTCAACGCCCTTCGCGCGCATCTTAGAATGGATGAACGCCGCCATATCGCCGTCGAGCTGGTTCATAAGCTGTGGCTGCATATCAACAACGGTCACTTTCAGCCCGAGCTCGTTGAGGTTCTCGGCAAGCTCCACCCCGATAAAGCCTCCGCCCACTATAACGGCGGAACGGGGCTCGTTTTGCTCGATAAATGAATGTATTTTAAGCGTGTCCTCAACGGTGCGCAGCGAAAAAACGAGCAGATCGTTCACGCCCTCGAGCGGAGGCACAACGGGTCTTGCGCCCGGGGAGAGGATGAGCGTGTCGTAGCTCTCCTCGAAGGTTTCGCCCGCTTCGAGATCGCGGACGGTAACGGTTCTTTTCTCCCTGTTTATCGAAACAACCTCGTGATGCACCTTTGCTTCGATGCGAAATCTTTCAAAGAAGCCATCGGGGGTTTGAAGCGTCAGCTCCTCCTCATCCTCGATTGTGCCGCCGATGAAGTACGGCAGGCCGCAGTTTGCATACGAAACGTAGCCCGAGCGCTCAAAAACGATTATCCGAGCGTTTTCATCAAGCCTTCTGATTCGAGCCGCAGCCGTTGCGCCGCCCGCAACGCCTCCGACTATGACTATCTTTTTCATCATCTTTCCACCTTTCCTTTATATGCGCTTATGCCGCCTATATTGCTCACCGTCGTATAGCCCATGTCAACGAGCGCGGCGGTCGCGCTCGCGCTCCTGCCCCCGCTGAGGCAGTACACGAACAGCGGCGTATCATAGTCCTCGATCTTGCTTTCGATATCGCGAAGGCGCGAAAGCGGTATGTTTATGCTGCCGGGGATCCTGCCTTCTAAATACTCATCCTCCTCGCGAACGTCTATGAGCGCCGCACCGGGGGTCGATTTGAACTGCTGCACGCCCGAATTGATATCGGGCGCGCGAAATCTATCGAAGAAACCCATCGCGAGTCCTTTCTCAGCCGAGCATGGCGAGTATCGCTTCCTTGGGACGAACGCCGACGGACTGATTTACGATCTTGCCGTCCTTCATCGCCACCACGGTGGGTATGCTCATTACGCTGAAGCGCTGTGCGAGCTCGCCCTGCTCATCCACATTTACCTTGCAGACCTTGATATCGGCGCGCTCCTCTGCGATCTTGTCGATGACCGGCGAAAGCATCCTGCACGGGCCGCACCAGCTTGCCCAGAAATCGATGAGAACGGGCTTGTCGCTCTCCAGCACCTCGGTTTTGAAGTTTTCGTTTGTGATGACCTTAACCATTTTATTTTCCTCCGTTATAGAATTATTTAATGAATTTAGTTTTGCCCCGCATCTATTATACATTCATGCGGCGATCGGCTGCTTCGCGCTTAGATCATAAGGCTTGCCTCTGATGGGCTTATTATATTGAATTCCGCCCTGCGATTCCGTGATAATATCACATTACCCACTGCTTTTACTTTATTTTCGCTTCCCTTGAATTTTCCGCGTTTTGTGGTATAATTTAGCGGCATCAAACAATACGGAGAGAGTATGCTTCCGGTGATCGTTATTTCCGCCGTCGGTCTACTTGGACTGATCGCGCTCATATTCTTCAAACCGTCCGTGATAATTCGCGGAAGGTCGTTCAATATCTACTGGCTTGCGCCGCTTCTTGGCGCGGCTTTGCTCGTTTTGCTCGGCTGCATCGGCTTTGGCGACGTGGTTCGGGGGCTGACCGATCCAAGCGGCATGAATCCGCTAAAGATACTCGTGCTGCTCATTTCGATGACGGTGATCTCTATCTACCTTGACAACGCGGGCTTTTTCAGCTATATCGCGGCTCGGATGCTCCGTGTTGCGGGTTCAAGCAGCAAGGCGCTTTTCTTTCTGCTTTATGCGATAGTTTCGTTTCTGACCTTCTTCACCTCGAACGACATAATAGTTTTGACCTTCACGCCCTTTATATGCTATTTCGCAAGAAGCGCGAAGATCGATCCCGTGCCATTCCTCGTTTGCGAATTCGTGGCGGCGAACACATGGAGCATGGCGCTTATCATCGGCAACCCGACCAATATTTATCTTGCCTCAAACGCGGGCATAGAATTCTTTGAATACCTCAAAACCATGATCCTGCCGACCCTTGCTTCGGCGCTGGTTTCGCTCACGATAATGTGGCTTATTTTCAGCAAAAAGCTATCAATGCCCATCGCTCCCGCCGAGGGCAGAGCGAAGCTTGAAAACCGTTTCCACGTTTACACAGCGCTTTCGCATCTTGTGGTTTGCATAGTTTTGATGAGCATTTCGCTCTATATCGATATCCCGATGTGGCTGATCTCGCTCTGCGCCTGCTTGAGCCTTCTGAGCTGCTCGCTGCTGTATTCCGCCATAAAAAGAGCAAAGCCCTTGATGATAAAACGAACCGTTAGGCGCGCACCTTGGGACGTTATCCCGTTCGTTATCTCGATGTTCGTGATAGTGCTTGCGTTTGAAAAATCGGGCATAACCGAAAAGCTTACGGCATTTCTTGCGCGCGGCAGCGCCGTGTTCACCTTCGGCGGCGCATCGTTTTTGAGCGCGAACCTGATAAACAATATCCCGATGAGCGTGCTGTTTTCATCGATCTGCGGCGGCGTTTCGGGGCATACTCAGGTCCGGGCGCTCTATGCCTCCATCGCCGGTTCGAATATCGGAGCGTTCCTAACGCCAATCGGCGCGATCGCGGGCATAATGTGGATGAGTTTGCTCAAAATTCAGCGCGTTGAATTCGGCTATACCGATTTCATCAAATACGGCGCTATGGTTTCCGTTCCGACTATGCTGACCGCCATCGCGGTTCTGAGCATCATCCTTTAAAATTCCGCAAAGCAAAAACCCGGTTTGAACACTCTTCAAATCGGGTTTTTTGATAGTCTGTATCAGCCGGGCGGCCACTGCATACTGCGCCCGCCGAGGATATGCATGTGCAGATGCTTGACGCTCTGCTGGCCATCCTTGCCGGTGTTCACAACGAGGCGGAAGCCGCTTTCATCTATGCCGAGCTCCTTTGCAAGCTTAACAACGATGCTCTGCATATAGCCAACGGTCTCGGGGTCGGCGTCAAGGATGCTGTCGAAATGCTGCTTGGGTATCACCAGCACGTGCACGGGTGCCTGCGGGTCGATATCGCGAAAAGCGAGCACTTTTTCATCCTCATACACCTTGGAAGAGGGTATCTCACCCGATGCGATGCGACAGAAGAGACAGTTCTCCATCGTTTTCCTCCTTTACAGAATCTATTTGAACCCGCACGAGCGTATTCGGCGGAAGTTCGGTATCGATCACGGTTTTGGCATAGGTATCGGTGCAACCGAGGGAAAGACCTT
>CADBGC010000082.1 GCA_902794055.1 uncultured Eubacteriales bacterium
GCCGCGAAGGTGAGGATCTCCACCATGATGAACATGTTGAAGAGGTCGCCCGTGAGGACCATGCCCATGACGCCGCCGGCGAGCATCAGGAACAGCGTGTAGTACTGGGGGACGTTGTTGTCGCGGCTCATGTACTGGATGGAGTAGATGCACGCGACGAAGACCACCGTCGAGACCAGCAGCCCGAAGAACAGGCTCAGTGCGTCCACCTCAAGGGCGATGCCGATGGCGTAGCCGCCCGCGGGGACACGGCCGCCCATCCAGTAGCTGATGATCTCGCCGCCCATCAGCACGGGTTTGATGAGCCCGATCATAAAGAGCATGGCGGCGCAGGGCGCGTCGCTTTTGGATGAAAACGGCGAGCTCATTGCCGAAAGCGGGCTTTTCTCTGCGCCGCTTTTTAAGGACTGCGCCGTTGTGATGATACTGCCTCTCGACTTTTTCTACGATGCCTATACGGGCGAAGAGGAGCCCGTGCGCATCGTTCTGAACGGCGATATGCCGCTTGAAAGTGCGCTGGCTTCTTCCATGGCTTCCTCCGTTTCGGGCATACTCAAGAGCGAGCGCGCCGCGTGGTATGCCGCATATTCCGTTAAAGCGGGCGGCGAATTCGACCGTGCGGATTTCGAGCGTTTCTGCGAGGATTCGGCGGAGACCATTCTCGACAACGCACTCGGCAGGCTGAACGTTTTCAAAAATCCCGATATCCGCGCAGAGCTGAGCGCGAGCGTCAAAAATCCGTTCTTCGCCTGCGCCGCATCCATGCTGATGCTTTTCGTTTCGCTCGGCGTTCTGAAAACGCTTCCCGAGGAGCGCAGGCTCGGCCTTTACGACCGCTTCGTTTCGGCAGGCGGCAGCCTTTTTCAGCTTATCCTTTCCAAATTCATAACAGCGGCCGTATTTTGCGCCATAGGCATCTTGCCGCTCTATTTTATTCTGAAGCCGGATTTGCATGGCGGCGTGTTCGTGCCTGCTGCGGCATTCATCGCCTGCTTTCTATTGATGCTCATGCAGGCTCGGCTTACGCGCAGCGCCGAAAGCTATCTTATTATCGGGGGCATCCTCACCGCTGCGGAGCTGCTCTTCGGCGGCGTTATCTATCCCGCGAAGCTCTTTCCGCTGTTTGCAAAGCGCATATCGGTTCTGACCGTTCCAAAATATCTGATAGCGGGTCTTGAAAAATCGGAGATATCCGCTTCTGTAATTCCGCTCGCCGTCATCGCTGCGGCCTGCCTTGCCGTTTTTATCGTGCTCGAGGCCGCGCTTCGCGGCATCCGCAGGTCAAAGCGAGGAAGGAGGAAGGTATGAAAACGCTCCTAAAATCGTTTCTCCTCGCCTTAAAAAAGCTTCCGGCAATGGCAGGCGGGTATGCCTCGCTGCTGCTGATGCTTTCCTGCTCGCTTCTTATGTTTTTCACAGCGCATCGCGCACTTAACGCCAAGATACCCGTTTCGCTCAGAATAGCCTATGTAAACCTCGATAAAACCGAGGCTTCTGCGGAGCTTATCTCATCGATAAAAAATGCGAACGGCACCGCCGTGGAGCTGATCGAGCTTGAGCAAACGGAGACGGCAAGCCGTGCTCTCGATTCGGGCGAGGCGGAGGGAATGCTCGTTATCCTGAGCGGTCTTGAAGAAAACCTGAAGAGCGGCGGCGCCGCGCTCGATTACATTCCCGCAAGGGGCGCATCCTCCGCGCAGGCGGCAAGGGAGCTTATCGCGGGCGAGGCGGTAACACTCGGCAGCAGACTTCGCGCGGAAGCCTATTTTGAAAAGCTGACGGGCAGAGCGCCCACCGCAGAGGAAAAGCATGCTTTGAACGAAGCCTATACTTCCGAACGCGAGCGCGAAGGCTCCGCAGTCGTTCGGCAGACCGTGTTCTCGGGTGCATCGAGCGAAAAAACGACCGAATCCGATCTTCTCGGCGCGTTCTATGCGCGCTATTCGGGCTTTGCGGCGTTCGTGATGATGCTCGTGCTTCTGATGATAGGCGCTTTTTCGGGATCGAAGGACGAGAAAAACTGCCTTGAGCGCATCGGCTCCTATTCGCGGGGCCGAAGCATGGGCTTTTTCTCAAGCCTGATCGCTCTTATGCTGATAGGTATCGTGATATTGGCGCTTTCGTTCATCCCGTCACGCGGAGCAAGCCTTATTCAATTTGCTGCCGGCGCGGCATACGCATTCTGCGCTTCGTCGCTCGCTCTGCTTCTCGGCGGGCTTTCGGGCTCGGCGCGCGCGGAGCTCGCTTCGCCGCTCGTTGCGTTTCTGACGGCGCTTGCGGGCGGCTGCTTCACCGATACCGCCGCGCTCGGCTCGGGCTTCAAAACGCTTGCCCGCTTCACTCCGCAGGGGCAGTATCTTGCCGCCTTGAACGGGGAAACCGTTTTCATTGCGGTGCTCATCGGCGCGGGGCTTATCATGCTTCTTCTGTCCCGCCTTCTCGCTGCTGCCGCAAAGCGGGCGGTTCAAGCTCGCTGATATTATTTATCAGCCCGTTTTTAAAATCAAACGCATACGCTCTTGCCCGATCCTCCCTAACGGCTCCGATTATGGGAGGATCGTTTTTTTCGCAAAACGGAGCCTTCCTCGCCTCATCGAAATCGCCGAAGAACTCAAAAAGTCCGTCAAATTCAAGCCCCTCGGCAAGCGCGGGGGAGAGCAGCTCCATAGCCTCGTCCTCGCGGGCGAGAAGAACGCATTCCATAAACGCGAGCGCCGCTTCCTCCTCGCTTGATGCCCGGCACTTTGGATGCGTAAAATAACCGATCTCTCCAACGGCATCAACGGAATCGTCTGCCAATTCGCCGCAAATGACCCGCACTCCCTCGGCTCCGATCTCGTATTTCAGCTTCTGCTGATGCGCAAGCACAGTGCCGAGCTCATTTATCGCAACCAAATAGCCGTTTTCAAAGCTAAGCCGATCGCCGCATATCTCGCCCGCCAGCTCGAAATGCTCGTTGAACAGCATGATCCTTTCGCCGCCTGCGGATTCGAGCTCGGTTGAAATGCCATCCGCGCAGCCCTTGATGTGCGCGGCGAGCAGTCGCGAAAAGCCGGCATCAAGCATCCGCAGCTCTCCGTCCTCGCCGCTTCCGAGGATAAAGCCCCGTTCTTTTCCGTTTTCGCGAATGCTGAGTCTCATCCCACAGTCGCGATAAAGAAATACCTCCGCTTTTTTGCCTGCGCCGCGCTCATATTCGAGCCTGTCAAGCTGCTTTGCTTCAAGCCTGCGCTCCCTTCGCGGGCAGTCGGGGATGAGCTCGTAAACGCGCTCAAGCGCCGTGCCGTTTTCTGCTTCAATGCTCCAATCAACGGCTCGTACAGCCGTGCTTTTAGATGCTAAGGCAATATCCATCCCGCTCGGCGAAAACAGCAGCTCGGCGCATATTGGATCGAGCCCGCTTTGACTTATCGGCGTTACAATAAGAATGGCACTAACGAAACAGCTTTCTTTTTCAGCGCCGAAAAGCTCGGCGGGATCGAACTCAAATATCGATCCGTCCGTGCCAACGCGAAAAAAGCTTTCGCCCAATATCCGGACGGCGGCGGGGGAGGCGCTTGTGATGAATAGCCGCATTTTAAATTTCTCCGATGCTTTTTTAGCGGCATTATGCGTGCTTTTGCCGCCTCGATCATTACTTTATTTATATATCGGCCATACTATTACCCGTTAATAATTGAAATGACGGCGATTATATGGTAAAATAAAACAATGCGTTTATTCTTTCAACAAAGCTCGACAAAAGCTTTGCAAAAAACAGGCCATAAACGCAGCGACAGGAACAATATTATTTAATGAATTTCGTACAATGCGGAGGGAAAAACCATGCTCGTACTTTTCACCGATACCGATACCGATATGACCCCCAAGATGGCCGAACAATACGGCTATAAGCTCATCAGTATGCCGTACAGCATCGATGATAAAAACATATACCCATACGAGGATTTCGATGAGTTCGATGCGCATGAGTTCTACGATGTTCTTAGAAGCGGCGTTGTGCCCAAGACGAGCGCGCTGAACGTGGATGAGTATATGCGCTATTTCGAGCCCGTTTTTCAAAATGGGGACGATATCTTCTATCTGCATTTTTCCAAAAACATGAGCTCCACCTTCAATGCGATGGATATTGCCGTGAAGGAGCTTCTTGAAAAGTACCCCGAGCGCAAATTCGATTCTATCGATACAAACGGCATCTCCATCGGCAGCCTCATCCTGCTTGAGCAGGTCGGCGAGATGTATAAGCGCGGCGCAAGCGTAGAAGAGATGAAAGCGTTCGTTGAAGACGAGAACAGGCGCTATGCGATTTATTTCTTCGCGGACGATCTCTCGTTTTTTAAGCGCAGCGGCAGGGTCTCCGGTCTTGCGGGCGCTGTTGGAACGCTTCTTTCCATTCGCCCGATCATGCATATAAACGACGAGGGCAAGCTCGTCAGCATCGGAAAAGAGAAGGGGCGCAAAAAGGCGCTTGAAAGGCTTATCAGCACCGTTATCGAGCTTGGCGACGAGGTCGAAAAGCATAGAATGATCATTACCCACAGCGATGCGCCCGAAATAGTTGAGGAAGCCGAGCGTATGCTCAAGGCGCATTTCGGCGAAAACCTCGATATCGAGATAGTGGACGTAAACCCGACCGTCGGCTGCCACTGCGGACCGAGCACCGTCGGAATCTGCTTCCGCGCTAAGCACAGATAACGGGGTAAGAGCCATGGTCGTTATCGAAGAGGTCAAAACCAAAAAACAGCAGAGGGAGTTTTTGAACTTTCCGCTGAAAATGTATAAGGATAATCCGTATTTCGTGCCGCCGCTTTACGGCGATGAAAAAAAGATCTTCCGCTCGGATTACGTCTATTACGACACCTGCGATGCGGTCTATTATAACGCATATATTGACGGCAAGATGGTTGGGCGCATAAGTGGAATACTCCAAAAAGCGAGCAACGAAAAGCGCAATGAAAGGCGCGTGCGCTTCACAAGATTCGATTCGATAGACGATCAGGCGGTTGCCGATGCGCTCTTTGCCGCCGTTGAAAAATGGGCGTTTGAAAAGGGGATGGACACGGTCTGCGGTCCGCTCGGCTTCTCCGATCTCGAGCGCGAGGGTCTGCTCGTTGAGGGCTTCGACGAGCTTGCCACCTTCGAGGAGCAGTACAACGCCGAATACTACGGCAGGCTTATCGAAAACTGCGGCTATGCAAAGGAAGTGGACTGGCTCGAAAGCAAAATCTATCTGCCGGACGAGCCGGACGAGCGCCTTGAAAAGCTCGGCGAAGGCTTGATGAAGCGCTATAAGCTGCATATCGGCGAAGCAAAGAACCCGCGCGATTTCATCAAAAAATACGGGGACGATCTCTTTGCGCTGCTCGATGTTGCCTATGAGGATATCTACGGCACCGTGCCGTTTACGGACGGCATGAAGAAGCTGATGGTAGACAATTTCCTGCTCATCGTCGATCTCGACAAGACCGCTGTCATACTCGATGAAAACAACAAGCTCGTCTGCCTCGGAGTAAGCTTCCCGTCCATCGCCAAGGCGGTGCAAAAGTCGGGCGGCAGGCTCACCCCGATAACGCTGATAAAGCTTCTAAAGTCCATCAAAAAGCCTGAGATACTCGATCTCGGCCTCGTTGCGGTCGCGCCCGAATACGCAAACAAGGGCGTTGGCGGCATTGTTTCCGCATACCTCATGCGCCTGCTTCGCGAAAGCGGCGTTAAGTACGCGGAAACCAACCTCAATCTTGAAACGAACCATGCCATTTTGAACCAATGGAAGCGCTTTAAGTCCGTTCAGCATAAGCGCAGAAGGGCGTACGTTAAAAAACTTAAATAAGCGCGGCGCTTGACTTTTTTCGGGGGGAGAGGGGTATAATCGTATCCAAAACCGAAACGAAAGGCGGGCTCAAACAATGAGTGCACCCGATCACAACAAATTCGCAGAAGTCATGGCGGAGCTGCTTACCCTCGTCATAATCGCCTTGGTATTCTTAACAGGGCTGGTTCTTCACGCTTTAGCACATGATGCGCCCTCGGCCCCCCTTCCGCAAGCGGTGCTTGAGGAAACTGGCGCTCAAATTGCGGGACCGCCGACTTTAAAGCTTGGCGATTTTCTTGATCCCGTGACTATTGCGGTATTATTCTTGCTTCTTCTTATGATGCTGAACCCCTTGCAGTCCTGCCTTTATCGGCTTCATCCAGCTTGGTGCATTGTTTTTGCGGCGGTATTCTTGGCGGGCATCGTTGCTGTTTTTGTGATCGCAGCGTATGATTGGCCGCATATTACGGTCTTTTTCCTCCTTTCAATGCTGCTGTACATGCTGCTTGGGCTTGCCGCTTCGATCATCGCTCTGATAGTCAGGCGCGGTGAGTGGAAAAAGAGGCGCTATCTCGATTCGCCGTGCTATTGGTGGGATATCTTAATGGTCTATACGGTCTTTCTGCTTGGCACAACAGTGCTTATCATTCTTGAGATAGCTCTTCTGCCCATCGTGCTCGTCGGCTTTGCCGCAAGGCATATCTATATTGTCCGAACTCTCATTCGGAATAGAATAGCCGATAAAAAACGGAGCGCGCCAACCGAACCCGCCGCGCTCGCCGAAGAGCAGGGCGCATAGCGGCTTGCCCAAGCCTAAACAAAATCTAAGAGATCCCATCGGGATCTCCACCTCAACTATTCACTATTCATTATTCACTATGAAAGCGCATCGGTCACCCGATGCGCTTATTTCGTTCAATTAAGCTTTGCGCCTTATTTGCGCTTATTTCCGAAAAGCCCTCTGAAAATGCTCTTGCCGATCTCTCTTCCGAAGGAGGTGGCGGCGGAGCTTGCGGCCTTGCCGAAGGCGGACTGCTTTTTCTTTGCCTGCTTCGCCTTCTGCTGCTTTTCCTTCTCCTTGCGCTCCTTTTCCTCCTGCTTTTCCTTTTCCTTGCGTTCCTTCTCGGCCTGTGCGGCGGCCTCTGCATCAGCCTTCTCCTTGGCGGCCTGCTCCTGCTCCTCGGTGATCACTTCATACGCCGATTCGCGATCGACCGCATCCTTATACTTGGCGTTCAAGGGGCTCATATTGATGAACTGCGCGATGATGCCAACATCGGCGGCATTCATGCTGCTCTTGGGCGGCAGTATGTTCGCCCTTTCAACAACGGTCGGCGTGCCTTTGGCATCGAGCACGGAAACCAGCGCTTCGCCTGTTGCAAGCTCCTGAAGCACGCGCTCGGTGTCGAACTTCTCGTTTGCGCGGAACGAGCGCGCCGCATAGCGCAGCCCCTTCTGCTCGTTCGGGGTGTAGGCGCGAAGCGCATGCTGAACGCGGTTGCCGAGCTGACCGAGCACGCTCTCGGGCACGTCCGCAGGGTTCTGGGTGATGAACCAAACGCTGACACCCTTGGAGCGGATAAGGCGAATGACCTGCTCGATCTTTTCAAGCAGAGCCTTCGGCGCATCGTTGAAGAGCAGATGAGCCTCGTCGAAGAAGAATGCGATCTTCGGCTTATCAAGATCGCCAGCCTCGGGCAGAAGCTCATAAAGCTCCGAAAGCATCCAAAGAAGGAATGTGCTGTATAAAAGCGGATGCTGGAAAAGCTCGGCGGCCTCGAGTATGTTCATATAGCCTCTGCCGTCCGCATCCCAATCGAACCAGTCCTTGATATCGAGCGCAGGCTCGCCGAAAAAGATGCTGCCGCCCTCGTCCTCGAGCGCAAGAAGCGCCCTCTGGATAGCGCCGACCGATTGCGCGGCGATATTGCCGTAGGTGAGCTTATATTCGTTCGCATTGTCGCCAACGTGCTGGAGCATGCTGCGAAGATCCTTAAGGTCTATCAGCAGAAGCCCCCTGTCGTCCGCAATGCGGAAAACGATGCGTAAAACGCCCTCCTGCGTTTCGTTGAGCCCAAGAAGCCTTGCAAGCAGCTCCGGTCCCATGTCTGAAATGGTGGTGCGCACGGGATGGCCGAGCTTGCCGTAAACATCGAAGAAGCGAACGGGGTAGGAGGTGTAGTTGAAATCCGTGAGCCCCATCGAGTCGATGCTGCGGCGGATATGCTTGGTTTCGCTGCCGGGAACGCACATTCCCGAAACGTCGCCCTTGATATCGGCGAGGAACACGGGAACGCCCATTGCGCTGAACGATTCGGCGATGACCTTCAAAGTAACGGTTTTGCCCGTGCCGGTCGCGCCGGCGATAAGGCCGTGGCGATTGCACATCGCGGGCTCAAGATATACGCGCTCGTCTCCCGTTGCGAGCCAGATCTTTCCTTCTTCGCGCAGATACATAGCTTTTTCTCCTTTGCATGCCGCAATGTGAGCGGCTTAATTCAAACATATCTATTATATAATTACGCGCTTTCCATGTCAAGAAATTTAAACGCAAAACACGGTGCATACGCTTCGATATATTTGTTTGAATTCTAAATGGGTATTGACAAGCATCGCATAGCGTACTATAATACATAGGACACATAATGGTGATATGTTGCTTGCGAGGTTTGCGCTGGCGGCGGAATAAAGCGATGAAACGGGAAGAAGCCTTGAGAAATCTGTCCGAACAGTCGCCCTTCACCGATCACAATAATTTTTTTGAAAGGATGTGGTGGATTTGCTTATCGATAAGCATTCAAGAGTTCCGCTCTATGAGCAGGTGATCGCGCAGGTCGAGCGCGGCATACTCACCGGCGAATTCAAGGCGGACGAGCAGATACCTTCGGTGCGCCAGCTTTCAATG
>CADBGC010000083.1 GCA_902794055.1 uncultured Eubacteriales bacterium
CCGCGTTTCGCCTGTCCATGCTGCGCTTTGCATCGCGCTCTGCGATGGCATGGCGCTTATCGTAGAGCTTCTTGCCCTTTGCAACGGCAAGCTCAAGCTTCACCCTGCCGTCCTTCAAATAGATGCGCAGGGGAATGAGGCTGTATCCGTCCGCCTGGGAGAGCGAGCCGAGCTTGAGTATCTCGCGCTTATGAAGCAGCAGCTTTCTTTCGCGGAACGGATCGCGATTGAAGATATTGCCCTTTTCGTAGGGCGAAACGTGCATACCCACAACGAACGCCTCGCCGTTTTTGATCTTGGCGTAGGAGTCCTTGATATTGACCTTGCCCATGCGGATGCTCTTGACCTCGGTTCCAACGAGCGCAAGTCCGCATTCATAGGTTTGCTCAATAAAATATTCGTGCCTTGCCTTGCGGTTTTCGGCAAGCTGTTTTTCGCCGCGCTTGATGGGCATTTGCTTCCACCTCGAAACGATTTAGTGTTGATTATATAGAAAAAAGCGCAGTGCCCGAAAGCACGGGTACCGCGCGGAAGATCGATGCGTTTTTCTCAGCTGAGGATGAGAAGGACAAGCGCGAGAATGCCGACTGCTGCGCCAAGGATGATGGTCAGCTTCTGAAGCTTTGCTTCCTTGGAAGCCTTCGCGCTGCGGCTGCGGCCGAGAGCGGTGGTGTCGTTGCCGAATGCGCTGCCGAGACCTGCGGTCTTCGCATCCTGCATAAGGATGACAGCAACAAGAACGATCGAAACAACGATCAAAAGAATATTGATAGCGATTCTAAGAGAGGGCATGGTAGTTATCCTTTCATTGATTGACTGCTCCCGTCATTATACCACGCTTGAGCCCAAAATGCAAGCATTTTTGCCCGCTGTTTGAGTTCTTGAGTTTATATAAGTTTTAAGCGGCTGAAAATACCCGGCACAATTCGCTTTTTTTCGCCGAAATACTTGAGTTTTTAAGGAAATTGTGCTATTATTCCCTTGTAAAATGCCTTATTGTGTGCTTAAGGGGGAAACGGCATGGCTTCGCGCTCGCTGCTCGGCGAAAAACTGCATATTTCTTCTATAGACGAGCGCTGCGCCGCTATCGCGCGCGAGCACGGTCTCGGCGTTGAGATCGCCGAATTCTGTTGGGCGTATTATATCGATAACGACCGCAGCGAGCATATCGAAAACTGCAGAAAAATGATGGCGGGCTCGTCCTCGTTCTGGTTTCATGCGCCGTTTGCGGAGCTTGCCGCCTGCGCGATCGATCCAAGGGCAAGAGAGCTTGCCATGACGAGGTATCTTCAGTCGGTCGAGATAGCGGGCGAGCTTGGAATAAACCGCCTTGTGATACACGGAGGCTATATCCCATACGTGTATTATCCCGAAACATACGTGGATCAGTCGATAGCGTTTTGGAAGGAATTTCTTGAAAAAACGCCCGAAAATCTGATCATCGCGCTTGAAAACGTTATGGAGCCCACGCCCGAAATGCTCGTTCAAATTGCGGACGGCGTGAACTCCGCCCGCCTCGGGCTCTGCCTCGATATCGGGCATGCGAACTGCATCGTTTCCAAAATGCCGCCCGAGGAGTGGATAGCGCCGATGGCGAAGCGCCTTTTCCACGTGCATATCCACGACAACCTCGGCGAAAACGATCTGCACCTGCCGCTCGGCGAGGGCTCTATCAGAATAGAGCATATTCTCGACACCCTGCTCGAAGCCTGCCCCAAGGCAAGCTTCACCCTTGAAAACATGAACGCAGCTCCCTCGATCAGCTTACTTACCGAAAGGGGCTATATCGGCAAAAAGAGCGCGAATAAATAAGAATACTTTTAATATAAAAGCCGGTGAATCAAATGAACGAACACGAACTCAAATCCCTAATAAGATCGATCGAACCCGCCTCAAAAAGTGCGCTGGAGCTTGCCGCCAAGCGGCAGAGCGAGCTTGCGAAGCCCCCGGGAAGCCTCGGCAGGCTCGAGGAACTGTCCGTCCGTATCGCGGGAATGACGGGAAAAGTAAATAACGAGCTTGAAAAGCGAAGAATAGCCGTATTCGTTGCCGATAACGGCGTTGTGGACGAGGGCGTTGCCGTAACCCCAAAGGAGGTCACGCTCAAGCAGGCCGTAAATATGACACGGCATAAAACCGGCATGTCCGCGCTCGCAAAGTTTTTCGGCGATGAAACGCGCATAATAGACGTTGGCATCGATTCGGACGAGGAGTTCGAGGGGATAATCAACCGCAAGATAAGGCGCGGAACGAACAATATCCGCACCGGCGCCGCTATGACACGCGAGGAGGCTGTGGCTGCAATAGGCGTTGGCGTGGGCGCCGCCAAAAGAGCCAAGCAGGACGGCATCAGCGCGCTCGGCATCGGCGAGATGGGCATTGGAAACACCACCACCTCCGCCGCGGTGCTTGCCGCGATGATCGGCGCCGATCCTGCGAACGTAACCGGGCGCGGAAGCGGACTAACCGATGCCGCTTTCTATAATAAGGTTCAGGTCATCCGCGATGCGCTTAATTGGAACGCACCCGATCCGCGCGATCCCGTGGATATCATTTCAAAGGTCGGCGGTCTCGATATCGCCGCGATGACGGGCGCATTCCTCGGCTGTGCAAGCGAGCGCATTCCCGCCGTTGCGGACGGGTTTATTTCCACCGTTGCCGCGCTCTGCGCCGTGCGCCTCTGCCCCGAGGTGCGCGATTTCGTGATCCTCTCCCATGCTTCAAGGGAGCTGGGCTACGTGCTCGCCTCAAGAGCGCTCGAGCTTTCGCCGCTTCTTGCGATGGACATGCGCCTTGGCGAGGGCAGTGGCTGCCCGCTCGCGTTCCAGCTCATGCGCGCCGCCTGCGCGGTGATGAACGGCATGGCCACCTTCGAGGAAGCGTTGATAGACGATAAATACCTCGATGAAATACGAACTCAATCAAACCCCGCAAGTAAATTCGGCGGGATATAACAAGGCTCCTTCGGCTATGAAAATACTTCTTCTCGGCGGAAGCAAGAGCGGCAAAAGCATGCTTGCGCAGCGCCTTATTAAAGCGCTTTCGGATGAGGACGGCTCAAAGCCCGTTTACTGGGCAACCATGGAGCCTACCGACGGCGAGGACAGATCGCGCATCGAAAGACATATCATCGAGCGTGCGGGCTGGGGCTTTGAAACGGTTGAATGCGCCGTAAACATCTGCGCCTTCCTTCCCAAGCTCGATAAAAACGCCGCCGTGCTGTTCGACAGCATAACCGCCATCGCCGCAAACGAAATGTTCGGTACGGCGAAAAGCGGCTATCTGAGCGAGCCGGATAAAACGGCCGAAGTGCGCACCGCACGGGAGCTTGAGCTTCTGATGGGCGCGGCAAAGCATACCGTGCTCGTTTGCGATGAGATCTTTCGCGACGGCATGAAATTTGACGAAACTACCGAGGATTATCGCCGCGCGCTTGCGAATATCTGCCGCAGGCTTGCCGAAAACTGCGATGCGGTGTGCGAGGTCGTTTGCGGGAATATCAAGCTCCACAAGGGCAAACTGCCCTTTTTTGATGGGAAAAACTTATGAAGCTTTGGTTCTATGCTTTCTTTATGGCTTGGGGAATGTTTCTCTCCGTGCCATGCCCGTTTCCGAAATGGGATGAAAAAGCGCGGGGCAGGATGCTCGCCTGCCTGCCGCTCATCGGGCTCATAATCGGCGCACTTTGGGCGTTCGCGGCGTTTTTGCTCGGGAAGCTCGCCTGCCCCAAACCCATAGGCGCCTTCGTGCTCGCGATGCTGCCGTTTCTTTTGACCGGCTTTCTGCATCTGGACGGCTATTCGGACGTTTGCGATGCGATCCTCTCGCGCCGCGATCTTGAAACGCGCCAAAGGATACTCAAGGACCCGCATATCGGCGCTTTCGGCGTTATCGCGATAGCGCTGCTGCTTATCGCGCAGTTCGCTCTCTTTCTCTCGGTGCAAGCGCCCGAGCTTTCATTCCGTGCGCTTCTGCCGCTTGCGCTGATACCCGTTGCCACCCGAGCCTTGGCTGCGATGGCGGTAACGCTGCTTAGGCCGATGAAAACGAGCCAATATGCGCGAATGGATAAGGGAAACGCGAAAAAGCATCTCGTCCTTCCCGCGCTCATGCTCATCGTATCGGTCGTTCTTCCGCCGATCCTCTCGGGGTTTCACGGCCTTGCGCCCCTCGCCGCGGCTGTTTTTTACTGCCTGTTCGTGCTTCGCGGATATAGGAATCTCGATGGCATGAACGGCGATATCTCGGGCTATGCGCTCACGCTCGGCGAGCTTTTTGGCATAGCGGTATTCGTTCTTGTAAAATAATTTTTCTGAATTTGGAGTAAATATGGAGCTTATCATCGGCGGCGCATATCAGGGCAAGCTGACTTGGGCGGTAAAGGAAAAGGGCTTTGATGCTTCGGGGCTTTTCGATCTGTCGGAGGGCTTCCCAACGTGCGCCTTTTCCTGCTTTTATCATCTCGAGGCGCTGAGCCGCCGCGCAGTTGAGGAGGGCATGAGCGCCGATGAAATGCTTGATAGGCTCGCTCCGTTCATCGAAAATTCCATCGTTATATCGCGCGAGATCGGCTCGGGCATCGTGCCGATGGATGCGTTCGAGCGGCTTTGGCGCGAGCAGCACGGCAGGCTTCTTTCCATGCTCGCTTCGCGTGCCGATAGGGTAACGCGCATATTCTGCGGCCTTGCGGAGGTGCTCAAATGAAGCTGACCCTTATCAGACACGGCAAAACCGAGGGCAATATAAAAGGGCTTTACTACGGCAAGACCGATCTGCCGCTTCTTCAAGAGGGGATCGAGGTGCTTGAAGAGCTCAAGCGAAACTATAACTATCCGCAGGCAAAAAAGTATTACACAAGCGGAATGATTCGCACCGAGCAGACCTTTCGCATACTATATGACGATACTCCGCACGAAGTTCTGATCGATCTTCGCGAGATAGATCTCGGTGATTTTGAGATGCGCTCCTACGAGCAGCTCAAGGACGACCCCGACTTTCAGATATGGATAACCGGCGATAACGAAGCTAATATCTGCCCGAACGGCGAAAGCGGAAACGCCGTGACCGAGCGTGCGCTCGCTGCGCTTGAGCCGATCATAGCGGCGGGGGAGGATGCAGTGATAATCACCCACGGCGGCGTTATCGGCGGCGTTCTTTGCAGGCTCTTCGGCAAAGGCACGCGCTTTGATTATAAGGCCGAGCCCGGCTTCGGCTTCACAGTTGAATTTGTTGACGGCAAGCCCGTTTCAATGGAAAAAGTGCCGCTCCCGCTTGAAAAGTGAGAACGGCGCAAGCCTGTGATAGAATAATAAATTTATTTTAGGGAAACTCCGCAGGAGCTTCAACCTTCAATTATTCACTATTCATCATTCATTATTCATTATTTGAGCATATCTCCCAGGTAAAAGTCACCGAATCGCTCGAGCGGATATCGTCCGGCGAAAGCTGCGCATCGAAGCTTGCGCCGAATGCGGCGGACTCGTTCTTTGCGCGCATGAAATTGGTGGGGGAAAACAGGTTCACGTCGCCCCAGTTGTAATCTATATTGATAAGCTCCCCGAGCGAAACGCCCGAGGCGGCGCAGAGTATCTCCGCCCTCTGCCGCGCGTTTTTCGCCGCGCTTTCGAGCAGCTTTTCCTTGATCGCAGCGGTGTCCTTAACGGTGAAGGAAAGGTTGAACTGCGGCTTTGCATCGCATGAAGCGATGGCGGAGAGCGTTTTGGAAAGATTCTCGTTTGTGAAATCGAATTCGAGCTTCAGCGAATGGAAGCACATATAGCCCGCGAAAACGCTGCGATACATGCCGTTTTCATCACGCGCATCCTCGTAGTTCGTACGAATATTGAAGTCCATCGTTTTGAGCGAGCCTTTTTCATAGCCGACAGCTTCAAGTGCGGCGTTAAGATCGGCGATCTGCCCGTTCGCGGTGCGGATAGCGTTTTCGTATTCCCTGTCCTTGGTTTCGATGGTCATATTCAGCACAACGCGATCCGGCTTGGTTTTCGCGGTGCCGATGCCTTTAACGGTGATGGTTCGTTTCATTGCTTTCCTCCTTATTAAAACGGTTATAAACAGATTATAACGCCTATTCGCGGATTTTTCAAATAAAAAACACCGAATTTTTTACATCAAAATTCATAATTATCCGTAATAAGCGCGATAAGCTCATCCTCTGTGATCTCAAGCCTCTTCAGCGAAGCAAAGCTCGCTTTTAGCTCCGAAAGCGCAAGCTCGAGCCGCCGCTTGCACCGCTCAGTCTCGTTAAGCTCGGAAACGAAGCATCCGCGCCCGATCATCGTAACTATGAAGCCGTCGCGCTCAAGCTCTTCCCATGCGCGCTTTATTGAGATAACGCTTATCCCGAGGCTGCTTGCAAGCGCACGAATGGGCGGCAGGGGAGTGCCGCCCGTAAGCTTTCCCGTCACGATCTGAAACGCAAGCTGCTCGTAGAGCTGGCGATAGATCGGTTTATCGGAGGTATTCAGTATCGAAAGGGATATTTCCATGGGAATCATATCTCCGCATTTTCGTAACGGCGCGAGGCAATGAAGTATGCGATAGCGTTTACGATCACGAACACCGCGAGCGCACCCAGAAGGATGGGCAGCTGGCGAAGAAGCTCGGCACGGGACGTGCCGTTCAAAAACAGCTTTCCGCCATGAGGTCTGCAAACAAGGTTTTCGATCCCGAATGAAACAACTGAAAACGCCAGCATGCCCAAAAAGCTTCGGAACTGGACTTTGAACTGCTTGTGGTACGCGCCCGGGATTACGATTATGTTGTAAACGGCATAGCCGAGCAGCACGTCGAGCGCCATAAGAAAACAGAAGGCCGTGAAGGCCACCTGCGCAACCGTGTTGTCTCGGAGCGGCTCCATGAAAACATCAATGAAAATGGGTGGATGCATACATAAACTTCTTTCTACTCAGTTGTCTTATCTTCTGGCGTGTCGCTTGCTGTCGTACCAGTCGTCTCTGCCTCCACAGGCTTCGCGAGTCCCTGCACGACGCAGGTCTCGTACACGTGTCCGGTGGTGTCGGCGAGCATGGCCATGTCGCTGGCGAGCTTGTCGCTGACGGCCCCATAGGCGAGTTCCATGTGGAAAGCACTAACAGCCTTCTGGTACTCGTCGTGCACCGTCATCGCAGCGTTTACCGTGCCATCCGGCTGGGTCTGCGAGACTATCGTCATGTACTTCATATGACCTCCTTACATGTACTTGATGCCAAGAACACGGAAAACGACCAATTTCGTTGTTTCCTCGCCAAGCGTTGACATGTTGCTGCCTCCAGTGTTGATATACTGTGTACCGCTGTAATCCAGGGTACGTTTGCCAGAAACTAAGGCCCAGGCGATCATCGCAAGCTGTCTGGTAACTGTTGTGGCCTGGTAAAATATAATGAGCGACCCAAAAGCACCAGTCTTGTTGCCGCGCGTAACAACTGGCGCCTCGGACGACACGACATTCCAGTCAGCGCCATCTTTCTTGGTGGCATAAATGCGTATCGCATCAAACTCCGTGACATCTTTTGAGATGGCGACGCTTCCAGCTGGAGTCCCCGACGGGCTGTTGAAGATCGTCTCGACGTGCGGCGGAAAATATGGTAATCCGTCCTTGCGGAGCCCCATGCCAAAGTCCACGCCCTCAGCTGTAGCCGCCTTGCCGAAGGCGATTCCGCGCCCGCCCTCGAGGAAATCCATCGTGAAGAATGACGGCGTGACGACCGTGGTCTGCGTGGCGCTGCCGCCGGGGTCCGTGACCGTGACGCGCAGGTCGTAGGCATAGCCGACATCGAAGGTGCCGACGACTCCCGTGGCCGTGCCGGACGTGGTGCCGCCAGCCGTGAGAGCGACCTCGGAGCCCCACTCGGAATCGCCGCGCTTTCTTGCCGCGACGGTGACGGAACTGACGGCATTGTCGGACTTGAGCGTCGTGTCGACCGACCACTCGCACGTGACCTTGGCGTACGTGCCCGTGTCCAGCGCAGTGCCGGACGAGTCGGAGCGCGTGGCCGTGAGCTTACCTATAGCGGGCGGAATATAACGGCGCTTCCACACCGCATAGAAGGTCAGGTTCTGGTCGCGCGTCTCTTCATTTCCAGGTTGCTTGGATGCCGACGTTGCGGACGAGCTCTCGGCCCATCCGAGGAAATCGTAGCCGTCGCGAGCCATCGTGAGGTTCGGAATATAATAGTGCTCGCCATACCACTTGGTGTTGCTGTAAGTGCCAGAGCCGTTGACCGTGCCGCCATTGGCGTTATAGGTGAACGTGTGGTGGTCTGCCGCTGATGCGGTGACCGAGGCGTTGAGGGACGTGCCTCCCCTGTAGGACGAGAGCGAGGATCCAGGCATCGTGGCCGTGACATTGATGCCGTAGTTCTGGTTGCTGTGGCCCCTGTGGACGTCCCACGTATGCTGGGCGCCCCACTTGACTCCAGAGCCAGAGATGGGGGCTATCGTCTGCTGGTACGTACTGCCGTTTACCGTGGTGCGGACAACTGCACCAGAGCTTACGGACGCGTACCTGTTGTTGATGCTTGACGTGCATGTTATGCGCGCCGTGTTGCCGTTTATGTTTGCGATGC
>CADBGC010000084.1 GCA_902794055.1 uncultured Eubacteriales bacterium
CAAGCTTTTTGTTGCCGCGAAGCTTATCCGCAAGCGCGTTTATCATAACGCGGTCGGCGGCAGTGAAATTGCCCTTATACTTCTCGTTTATCCTTTCGATTATCAGATCGAGAGGATCCTTCGGTTCGGGCTGCGCTTTGGTTTTCGGTTCGGCGGGCGTGTATACGCCTGTTTCATCGCCAAGCGAAATATCGCCGTCAAAGGTCTTTTCAAGCTTATACATTTCAAGCTTGAGCATCTTTTCGATATCCGCCATTTTCACCGCTTCAACGGGCAGCATACCGACGAGGAACGAGCAATACACATACTCCTTGTGCATCTCCGCATCAAACATTCTCAGTATCTGCGAAACATAGCGATACCATTTGCAGAAATTGCGCATCGTGCGGCGGATCTGATACCTTTCGTCGCTCTCCTTGCGCTGGTAACGCTCCACGGCAGGAAACAGCCTGCTTGCGAGCAGGCCCTGTGCGCTCGCTCCCTGCGCGCCCTTTTCAAAATAAACATCACAGAAATCGGAAATATCGCGCTCGTCATAGATGCCGAAATCGTGAAGATCGCGCTGCACCTTGTAAAGCAGGTCGGTATTGACCTCCTCCTCAAGGAAGGTTTCGTGGTAGAAGATCTGGAAATCCTCTTGAATATCCTTCTCGGTGTTCGCAAAATCGAGAATAAAGGTGTCGTTCTTGCCGGGGCAGGTGCGGTTAAGGCGAGAAAGAGTCTGAACGGTCTTTACGCCGTGCAGCTTCTTGTCCACTATCATCGTATGCAGCAGCGGCTCGTCAAAGCCCGTTTGATACTTCTCCGCAACGATCAGAATGTTGAAATTATCGTGAAATTCCTGCTTCGTCTGCGTTTCCTGGATATGGCTTCCGTCCGTGCGAACATTCAGCCCGGATTCGGTATAAACTTCGTCATCTATTATCACCTCGCCGGAGAACGCGACCATCGGCTTCACCTCGGCATACCCCTGCTCGGCAGCATAGCGCTTTATCTCCTTGAAATACAGCACCGCTGCGGGGCGCGAAGCGGTAACCACCATCATCTTGCCTTTGCCGTTTATCTTCGCTCTTGTGGTCGTCATAAAGGTTTCAACCGTTATCTCGGACTTCTGGCGAATATTCTCTGGGTGAAGCTGCTGATATTTCTTTATTACCTTGCTTGCCCTCGAAACCGGCACTTCGGGATTCTCCTCGGTGGATTTGGCTATGCGGAAGCAGGTTTTATAGGTCATATAGTTTTGAAGCACGTCGAGAATAAAGCCCTCCTCGATGGCCTGATGCATGCTGTAGATATGGAAGGGGTGAAACTGCCCGCTTTCATCGGGAGTGCCAAACATTTCAAGCGTGGTATCCTTGGGCGTTGCGGTAAAGGCGAAGAAGGAAAGATTCTTATGCTTGCCGTGCGCGATAAGCTCCTTCACAAGCCTGTCCTGCGGATCGACCTTTTCCTCGGCAAGCCCCTCGATCTCCGCGTATTCCTTGAGCGCATCACCAAGATCGGCAAGCGCGGTCTTAAGCTTCTGTGCGCTTGAGCCCGTTTGCGAAGAATGCGCCTCATCGCAGATTATCGCATAATTTCTGCCGTTCGCCGCATCCACTTCATCATAGATAACGGGAAACTTTTGCAGCGTGGTAACGATAATTCGAACGCCGTCGTTTATCGCCTGCTTCAGATTCTGCGAATTCTTGCCCTCGCCGATGGTCTCAACGCTCCCGAGCTGATGATCGAAGCCGGATATCGTGGCTTGAAGCTGCGCATCGAGCACCGTTCTGTCGGTAACAACGATAACGCTTGAAAATATCGCTTTATTATTCTCATCATGCAGCGAAGCAAGGCGATACGCCGTCCACGCTATGGAATTGGACTTGCCGCTGCCCGCGCTGTGCTGAATAAGGTAGTTTCGCCCCGCGCTGTTTTTGCGAACATCAGCAATAAGCTTTCGCACCACATCAAGCTGATGAAAGCGAGGGAAGATAAGCCTATCCCCCTGTAGGCTGATGAATTTCTGAACGATATCCATCATGCTGTCCGCTTGAAAAACCTCTTTCCAAAGATACTCGGTGGGATAACCGTTCGGGTTCGCGGGGTTGCCCTTGCCGCCGTCCCTGCCTGCACCGCTTGAGCCTTGGTTGAACGGCAGAAAATAGGTCTTATCACCGGCAAGCTTGGTGGTCATCCACGCTTCGCTGAGGTCAACGCAGAAATACGCGAGTATGCGCCGATTGAAGCGGAAGCAGGCTTCGCGCGGATCGCGATCGGTTTTCCATTGGCTCTTTGCATTTTCAACGCTCTGCCCCGTGAACTGGTTTTTAAGCTCAAAGGCGAAAAGCGGAATGCCGTTCACCGCAAGCAGCATATCCACGGAATTATTGTTTTCCGCGCTGTACCGCCATTGGCGAACGCAGTTGAAGATATTTTCCCGATACCGCGCCGCATCGGTCTCATTCAGGCTCGATTCGGGCATAAAATAGCAAACGCGGAAGCTTATGCCCCTATGCTTGAAGCCGTGGCGAAGCACATGGAGCACGCCGTCCATATCGCAGGCATTGTTGAACGCAAGGCAGAACTTTTTGGCGGGATCGGCCGCGTTCATATTCTTGAACCGCGCCCACTCCTTAGGCTGAGTGCGCTCGATAAAGTTGATAAGCGTGCCGGGAAAAACGCCAAGCTTCGGATCGTACCTGTCCGTAGTCTTGGTGTAGCCTCCCTCCGGCGAAATGAAAAAGGATTCTATATCGGCTTCAAAGCGCTTTTCGGTGGTGTCGAATGTGGGCATAGTTTACTCTCCTTAACTATTGCTTTTTCAAAGAATGATTCGCAGCGTAAATCGCTTTAACGACAGCTTCTTTTAATATCTCAGTTTTGTCAGGGGCATCAAAAAGCGTAACCTTCATAGTGCAGTATTGAGAAAAACGACTCTTAACATCGAAATAGTGATCAATTTCTTCTCCTTTAATATAGCCATCGGTGCAAAACTGCATTATGGTTTTTTCGTTTTGGAATGGCAATTTGGATAGCCTAACCGCAGGGCTTGACTCATTTATTGCTTCGTTGAAATTGGTATGCTTTACCATGCTTTTAATGAAAAAATCATATTCCAACATTTCAACCGTTTCATTGCACTGTTTGTATGCACCCAATAATAAATGCTTGGCGGCTTCGCGTTTATTTTGGTTGATCTCAACATTCCATTTTTCAATCAAATGAAACGAAGCTGCAAAAACAAGCAAGGTTGTTACCGGTCCCACAAGAGCACTCCAAAACGAAGTGTTTAGAGACAATGCCTTAATACCAATGCGCGATGGTATATTTAACAAGTCAAGAATTAGTATAACGGCTAAAAGCAAGAGCGCCCCCGCGATAGCTCTCTTTGATATACGTGCAAGTTTTTTTGCCGTAGTATTATTGCTCGGTATTATCATTTTAGACTCCTTATTTTGAATTCAAAAGATTATTCATGCAGTCAACGGATTTAATCTCAATGGAATAATTCCCTGTAAACGGTATGCAAATCAGTCCTTCGTTCTTTGAAATTTCAAAGCCCAAGCCGTATTCGTACTGATTAGACAGCCTGTCGGATAATCCTATACTTATGCTCTTTATGCCATCGTCTGATAAATACAATGATAGCGGCTTGCCAACTAGCAGTGCACTCTCGTTTGGTTTTAGCGGAATGTGATAAATGCAATCAAACTTTTTTCCATTGATCCTTAAGTAGTCAATCATGCAGACAGCCTCACCGGCGTTTGAAAGTATAAAAACGTTTAGTTTGTATATCGTTGATGATTTCTCCTCCTTCTGTTCAGAATCGTCAAAAA
Source organism: uncultured Eubacteriales bacterium (assembly GCA_902794055.1). Taxonomy (GTDB): domain Bacteria; phylum Bacillota; class Clostridia; order Christensenellales; family CAG-138; genus PeH17. The sequence continues at coordinate 3,822 of CADBGC010000084.1, forward strand.
TAAAGACATCTCTTGTTTCCTTAAAATCAGTATTTGTGAGCATAGGAGAATCGATGGTTATAAACGGGCGAATCCGTTCTAAATAATCACGCTTAGATTGGGCTTTCTCATGCCTTAGTGTCATCACTACTCCGATAAGAGCCAAAACGCCGCCAACAACAGCGCAAATAAAAGGAACAAATGCATCAGTCCAAAAATTGAACTGATTGCTAATAACGAATTGTTGTACGCTTTGGTAAAGAATCATTTGACCTCCCTTTTCCCTGTAACATACTCATAGATCACAGATTTTTTGTAAGTTTCAAGCTCGGAAAGTAAAGTCTGCTTAGCAACAACAATCTGATCGATCCCAAGACAATTCCTATCAAGATAATCAGCAATCATTGTCTGTTCTTCTGACGACATTACAGGATAAGGAACATTTGCCAGCTTATCTTTTGTGAAATGAGGTATTGTAGCTTTGTTGCAAACAACATCAATGTACCCCTGCTTTACAAGATACTCTAACAAATATCTCAAATAGCGATTATCCTGTTGATCCTTAGCTCGAACTATCATTATTGAGTTTTGAACATAGGCTGTTTCGATAAGCTCACAAACAATTGCGCTTCCGCCCGCTCCAGCCCCTCCTTCCACGACCAACAAATCACCATTTTTGACCGCATAAAGTTGCTTTTCCGCAGGAGAAAACCACATTTTTTTGAGAATCTTCATATCTGAGATTCCCTCGAAGTGAACATTCGCAGCACAAAAATACTTTTCGAGAGATTGTTCATTTGTCTGTTGCTCTGAACAAAGCATTTTACCAAGTATTATTTCAAAATGCAGCCCAACTCGACTAACTTCCCACTCCTCCGGTATTTCCCCGATCCACTCAATGCCGCTATCCTTCATCGGGCGCTCACCGCGCACGCCTTTGGTAACAGTTTCGGTAATAATGGACTGCTTCAGCGCCTTATATTCCTCTATGGTCTTTTTGGTAGCTTCAATAACGCCGTCTATCTCCGCGCATCTTCTATCAAGAAAATCGGCAATGCGGCGCTGCTCGGCAAAGGGCGGAACAGGAACGGAAATGCGCTTCATATCCTGCCAGTTGGTAGTCCAAAGATCGTCAACTATTCCATGCCCCCATTTATAAAACTCATCGGAGAACATAGTGGAATGGAAAAGCCAATCATAATAGCGCGGGTGCATTTCGCCGCGCGGAATAAGAACGGTGTTAATAAGCGAAACCGAGCCGTCATAAGGGGAAATTCCGCAAGAGCCGCGCCTGTCCGAACGGCTGTTTATTGCAAAATCGCCAATGCGAACAAGCTTCCTGTCATCGTGCGCATCGGTTTTTGCCGCCGTGCTTAATTGCGGAAGTATGCCTTTCATCGTAACTGAAAGCGGCGCAAAGTCCCTGTCGCTGACTTTTTCCTTGCGTTCGGTATAAAGGTGTCCTATGCGGCTTGTTTGCCAATGGCATGGAATTGTGTCTATCCATTCCACTCCGCGGTTATAGGCTTCGCTCATCTTTTTTTGCGTCCTCCACCTGATTTTTTGCTCGTAAATGATTTAAAGGATTGCTTGTTTATCTCCTGTTTTACAGCTTCAGAGGAAAAAACAGCATCAATTGTTTTTCCAGCAAAATCAGTTACAATCTGCGTTCCGGCTTTAAGCGCATATTCTTTTTCAAGAGCTGCAATTTTCGCATCTTGCTCTTGCTTGTTCCGTGCCATAATGTTCTCATGTTCCATTTTCAGTTTTTCTATCTCTTGCTTATTGCTCCTCCTGTTAATCATTAGTGAGCCAAGAAATGAAAGACCGGCCGTCACACATGATACAATATAAGGCAAATAATCTTTCACATCACTCATTTTCATCCCTCCCCAAACAGCTTTTTCAGCGACTCGGCAATCCCGTTTTCAAGCTCCACGATGCGCTTCAAAATATCCTCGCTTGCTTCGGGCTTCTTATACTCATAGAAATACCTTGTCATGGGTATTTCATAGCCGATCTTGGTCTTGGCGCGGTCTATCCAGGCATCGGGCGCATAGGGCAGCACCTCGCGCTTGAAGTATTCGTCTATATCCTCGGCAAGCGGAACGTTCTCCGTGTCGCGCAGCGAGGAATCGGGGGTGGGCTTGCCCTTTTTCAAAATCGGTTCGCCGTTTTCATCGCGCTGCGGGCGCTCCACAACTATTTTGCTGTATCCGAATTCATTGGTATTGAATATCTTGCTTTCGCAGTAAACGCCGCCCTTATCGCCGAAAACTCCCTCGGTGAACGAGGAATAGGCGCGAACGATCAGCTCGCGGTCGGAATCCGCAATATCGTTGCGCTTGGTGCCGATGCTCTTTCGGCGCGGAGTGAAGCAGCGGCTTGCATCTATAAGCTGCACCTTGCCCGCGCGCTCGGCGGGCTTGTTCTTATCCAGCACCCAAATATAGGTGGAAATGCCGGTATTCATAAACATATCGGTTGAAAGCTGAATGATGGCGGAAAGCCAGTCGTTTTCAAGGATATAGCGGCGAATCTCGCTCGGGCCGCTGCCCGCATCGCCCGAAAACAGCGGCGAACCGTTTTGAATGATCGCCATTTTGCCCCTTTGGTCCAGCTTTTTAAGGCCGTTCAGCACGAAAAGCTGCTGACCGTCGCTTATCTTGGGCAGGCCCGGAGCAAAGCGCCCGTCCTCACCGAGCGCGGCTTCCTTTTCAACCGCCTTTTGCTCGCGCTTCCAATCGATGCCGAACGGTGGATTGGAAATGATGTAGCGGAAGGTGTACCCCGAAAACTTGTCCTCGCTCAGGGTGTCGCCAAAGCGCATATTATCGGGGTTGCCGCCGCGGATCATCATATCCGCCTTGGCTATCGCGAAGGTGGAGGGGTTGAACTCCTGCCCGAAGCAGGTGACCTCCATTTCGGGGTTTACGGCGTGGATGCGTTCCTCCATGCAGGAGAGCATCTGGCTTGTGCCCATCGTCATATCGTAAACCGTTATATTCTCCTGGCGGCTCATATCCGCGCCCGAAAGCAGAAGATCGGTCATAAGATAAATGATGTCGCGGCTGGTGAAATGCGCTCCCGCTTCCTCGCCGAAGGACTCCGAAAAGCGGCGAACGAGATCCTCGAAGATATAGCCGCAATCCACCGCGCTGATCTTCTCCGGCCCAAGATAGCCCTTTTGCGAAGCGAATTCCTTTATTACAAGATAGAGCGTGTTGCTCTCCACCATGCGCTTGATTATGTTTTCAAAATCGAATTTCGCAAGCACGTCCTGAACGTTCGATGAAAAGCCGTTCAGATAATCGCGGAAATTGCTCTCGATGTTTTCGGGATCGGCAAGCAGGCTTGAAAAGGTGAATTTGCTCGTGTTGTAAAACTGATAGCCCGACGCCTTGCGAAGAAAACCGTCGATAACCGCAAGGCTCTTTACCTTTTCATAGGTCTCCAAAACCGCCGAATGAGTCGGCAAAAGACAGTCGTGAAAACGCTTTACGACCGTCATCGGAAGGATAACAAGACCGTATTCGTGCGGCTTGAACGGGCCGCGCAGTAAGTCCGCCACGTTCCAGATCATCGTGGCCTTTTCTTGTATGTTCGTGCCTACGGCGGTGAAAATATCGGTTGGCATAGCGGTTACTCCATAGCGTAAGATTATTTTGTTTCATCATAATTATACCATATTTCGCGCAAAAATCAAGTGAAAAGGGGCGGGAAAAGGCGAGTTTTTGAACGGAGTATGTACTAAAATATGTATCGAGCGTGCGTTTCGAGCAGTTTGCGCGAAGCTGCGGCTTTCTGCCCGCTCTGCGGCATAGGGTTAAAGGGTGCCATCCTTGATTTGGGATTTGTTATTGCAAATCCCATGCTTGCAAGGACGATTAACGGCATAGCGTATGGATAGGACAAACGAAAAGCCGTTCGGATCGAATTCTCTGCATTTTAGAAAATTATTTAATAAAATCTCTTGACAAGGTAGTTTGCGCGGCGTATAATATCTAAACAAGAGAATTATCTATGCAATAAGGCTGCGAAACTCTATCTATCAGAGAACCGTGCAATAAGGATTACTCGGTGAACAATTCAAGTTTGCAAAATACAGTGTACAAACAATCTTGCAACGTTGCAAGATTGCAAAGCTTTTGCAAACTTCATCTTGGCAGCAAATAGGCGTTATATGGCAGCAGAGACGATGAGCAAAAGAAAGAGTGGCATCAAAGCGCGCCATGAAAAGAGTGAAGAAATATCCATGGGAGACTATATGAAAAACAGGTTATTTACCATCAAAGATACGGTTAATTGTCCTTGCAAGCATCGCCTTTGTCATGACAAAGACCTACTTGTAAGGGTTTCCACCCTTATACCCTATGCCGCAAAGCGGGAGGTGATCAAACTTGCGTAAAAGAAACAATCCGATTCAAGTAATGCTGAACGAGCGCGAATCAAATGCGCTTGCCGTGCTTCGTGAAAAGAGTGCGCTGTCAACCTCAGCTATAATCAGAAAGCTAATTCTTGATGAACGTATAAAGGAGCGCCCGAACGCCGATTTCATAAAACTGACTGCTGAGATAAATAACATAGGCATCAACTTTAATCAGCTCGTCTTTAAGGCGCATACCGTCGGCTATGTTACCGACGAAGATTTGAGGGCAACACGCGCGGCCTTTGAGCTAATACTGAAAAAGCTGCATGAATGGGAAAAGACTTGGAGA
>CADBGC010000085.1 GCA_902794055.1 uncultured Eubacteriales bacterium
CTACGGCCCGAACAATGAGCTCTATCTGCCCAGAGTCGAGGGTGAAAACGGTTCCTACACGGCCGGTTGCTACGCCTTCTCCTTCGAGGATGCGGATAAAGTAACCAACCTGCACATGAGCGTGAAGATCACCGGCGTAAACGCAGCCGGTAAGCTCACCGTAAGGCTGCTCAGCAGCGATCAGCCTGAAGCTGCCGAGAATCCTGATGATGAGAAGTACAATATCGATTCGTTCGATATCCCGCTCAACTCCACCACCGAGATGTACTACGATCTGCTCAAGGGCGTAAAGGATAAATGCACCGACGAGAACGGCGTTTTCAATGAGACTAAGTTCCATGATATGGTCGGCGCCATCAAGGCGGTTGCGGTCTACAACGAGTCCGATAACCCCGATGTCATCGTGTCCATCATGAACATCAAGCTCGTTTACGACAAGGGCGAGCACGCTAAGTCCGGCGAGAAGATCTTCACCTCTCTTGAGACCGTTGAGTTTGCAAACGTCCTCGGCTTCGGCATCAAGGGCGACGCAAACTGCGACCGCTCCGTTGATATGAGCGACGCGCTTGTGATCATGCGCGCCTCCCTCAACAGCAGCGCAGGCCTCGGTATCTCCGGTACCTTCTGCGCCGACTACAACGACGACGGCATGATCGACATGTCCGACGCTCTCTCCACGATGCGTAAAGTATTAAACTGATAAGAGGTATTAGTAATGAAGAAAAAGTACGCTGCACCCATTATCTTGGTTGAGAACCTCGATGCTGCGGTATTCACCGGCACGAGCTGCGCTAAGAACGTTTACGAGCTCGGTGGAGTCTACGTTGCTTCCGATATCCCCGGTACGGGCGATCGCACAGTGTTCGCCAGCCAGCCCGACTGCTTCTACATTATCAACACTCCCGGTCAGTTGTCCGAGCTGGGCATTCCGGATGATGATAGCTTCTGCTACATGAATCCGAACGATGCCACCAGAATGTTCGCATCCTGACGACCCGCTGAGCGGGCGGATATAAACGCCCGATGAAGCGTTAGTCAACTTTAGCGACTAAGCCGTCCCTCCTAAAAGGAGGGGCGGCTGTTCGTGCATATTCGGGTTTTGCGTTTTGAAGGCGGGAGTTGGCAAATCGAACCGATTCAGGGAAAAATATATAACGCCTGTCCGCCGCATTTGAAGCCTGCTTTGCTTGAATCCGAGCAGTGCATACGCTATAATATATATGTATCGAGCAAAGCTAATATACCCAAGCTCGGTTCGGACCATGCCACATAGGCTGCACTTGGTCTATTGTTACCTCCTCCTGAAGCGGGGTCGGCGAATCAGGCTCGTCGACCCCGCGACCGATTATCGCAAGCCCGATGCCATAAGACGCATCGGCCGAAAGGAGCACCATGAAAAAAAGAAACGGAGAATTCCGCTGCGTATACGCGGGGCCGGATTTTTTCGCCCGCAAAAACGGTCAAAAGCCGGATGAAAACGAGCTGCCCGCGCCCGAAAACGATCAGCTTGAGCTTGAAGTACGTGAGCTTGAGCCTGAAGCCGAGCGCCCAAGCTATCCCGATTCGTTTAAAGAGGGCGGGGAAGTGCCGCGCGAAGCGGAGAAGCGCCGCAATACCATGCGCATACTCTATGCGGGACCCGAGCTGCGCAATAAGAACAATATCCGGTGGGATGAGCCGCTGATGCAGGCCGTTTATGCCTGCCCGCCTATGCAGCCCGTCAGCGACGAGCGCGAGCAGCTCGTTTCCTGCCCCATTTGCGGCGCGGTATGCAGCGACGGCGCGAATTTCTGTGCAAGCTGCGGCGCAAGGCTCATAAAGCCGCGCCTCTGCTGCGAATGCGGAAATAAGCTCGATGAAGCCGCAAATTTCTGCCCGAGCTGCGGCGCAAAGGCATCGGATGCAGGGCATGAGCCGCCGAAAAAACCGACACTGCGTAAGGGCTTTTTGGCAAGACCAAAGGGGAGCCGCGATGAGCTCGTTTAAGCTGCGCTCCTGCGTTTGGGAGATAACGCTTGCCTGCTGCTTCCGCTGCGAATACTGCGGCTCAAGGGCGGGCAAGGCGCGCGAAAACGAGCTGAGCCTTGAGGAATGCCTTTCGGTTGCCGATCAGCTCGCCGCTCTCGGCTGCCGCCGCGTTTCCATGATCGGCGGCGAGGTGTTCATGCGGCGCGACTGGGCGCAAATCGTCGAAAGGCTGACGGGGCGGGGGGTGAGTGTTTGCATAATCACAAACGGCTTTCTCTTCGAGCCGGAGCTCATCGGCGAGCTGAAGCGGGTCAATATCGAGTCCGTTGCCGTTTCGGTGGACGGTATCGAGCCTCTGCACGATAAATACCGTCAGCAGGGCAGCTTTAAACGCGCTCTATGCGCCATAGACGCGCTTTCGGGCGCGGGGATACCCGTTTCCGTTATAACCACCTTGAACGCCGAGAATGCCCCGTTTTTGGAGGCTCTGTACGCGGAGCTCGCGCGGCACGGCATCGGCGCATGGCAGCTTCAGGCCTGCTCGCCCATGGGCAACGCGCACGAGGGCGGCATTGATTACCGCTTCGATCCAAGCGCGGTGATCGAGTTCGTTAAGAACCATGCGGATGCGCCCTTTGCGCTCGGCATAGCGGATAATATCGGCTATTTCACCGAGGATGAGGGCAGCCTTCGAGGTAATCTCAGCGGCAAGGCGGTGTTCGGCGGCTGCAGCGCGGGGCTTTCGGCTATCGGTATAGACAGCATCGGAAACGTGCGCGGCTGCGAATCGATGTACGATCCGCGCTTCAACGAGGGCAATCTGAGGGAGCGCAGCCTTGAGGCTATCTGGACGGATGAAAACGCTTTTTCATACAACAGAAGATTTACGCCCGCTCTGTTGACCGGCGAATGCGCCGCCTGCCCACATGGCAGATACTGCGCGGGCGGCTGCCGCTCGTATAATTATTTCGTTCACGGAAAGCTCTATGAAGCGCCGCGCTGTGCTCGGGTGCTGAAAAATAAGCCGAACGTAAATGAATAATAATTGCAAAAGCAAGCGAATGCTGATATAATATAATGCGCGGAGCGAGAATCCGCGCATTTTCCTTTTTCAAAATAAATCAAACAGGAGAGAACAACGAATGAAAACCATGAAAAAGCTGCTTTCACTCGCGCTTGCGGCGCTGTTGCTCGCCCTTGCGCTCCCGTCGTTTGCCGCGCAGGTTTACGAAGCCTCCGCGGGCAAAAACCCCGTTACCCGCGATGCGGCGAATCTCAACGAGGCGCTGAACGTTCCGGGCGGCAATCTCAGCTTCCAAACGAGCACGGACTACCCCTGGGCGGTCGAGGGCGATTTCGCCATCAGCACCAATTCGGGCATGGCGAGCACCACCTCTTCGGTTTGGACGAACGTTACGACTGCGGCGGGCGATATGCTCGGCTTTGACTTCTGGGCGCTCGGAGAGGGCGAGGGCGAATACGTTTTCGACGGCCTTCAGCTCATAATCGACGGCAGCGTTGTTGCCCAGTGGTGGCAGACCAACAGCTGGCAAAGCTATTCCATGGAGCTGACCGCGGGCAGCCACGAGATCCGCTTCACCTACAAGAAGGATTACAGCATAGACGGCCTCTACGATTTTGCGATGCTCGATAACGTTTACGTTGGGCAGACCATATTGCCGAGCAGCATAACGGTCAGCCCCGTTTCCGTGCCGGTCGGCAGAAGGGCGAACGTGAACTACATCGTTCTTCCCGAAAACGCGATGGATAAGACTTGCACCTTCTCCACGGCGAATCCGAGCATTGCCACGGTGGATGCAAACGGCGTTGTAACGGGTGTTTCGATCGGCACCACCACCGTAACCGTTACGAGCATTGCCGATCCCTCGGTTTACGGAACTGCGCCCGTGACCGTTACCGAGGCCGTTTCGGGCGTGGAGCTCGAGGGCTTCGTGCTGATGGATTTCGACACCGCGCACGACACCACGGGAAGCTGGATCAGGTTTTCGGATCACGACCCTTCATACGTTGAAACCACCGCTTCCATACCCACCGATACCTACGGCGCGGCGTATTACGACGGAAACGTGTACGGCTATCTCTACGGCGGAAACGACAGCCGCTTCTTCGTTATGAACGCCGAAACGCATCAGGTGAGCTATCCGGGCGGCTCGAGCGGCACGGCGATGGTGCGCGGCATGGCCTATAACTACGCCAATTCCACGATGTACGCAATAGTAAACGATGCGCTTGCAACGGTCGATCTTGCGACGGGCGCGCTGAACGTGATCGCGGACTTCACGGGCTCTGCGGACGATCTTATGACCATCGCCATAGACGGCGAGGGCAACGCCTACGGTCTTACGCTGAATTCGATAAAGACTGCGCTCGTTCGCATAAACCTCAATAACGCCGTTTGCACGGAGCTTGGCGAGCTTGCGCTCGGTCTTAACTTTGCGCAGAGCATGACCTGGGATAACGGCACGAACAGGCTTTACTGGGCGCATGAGCTGGACGTTTCAAACAGCGGGCTATACACTATAGACGTAAACACGCTCACCGTAACGCCCTTCGGCACGATCGGCAGGCAGGGCATGGAGATATCCTGCCTCTTCACCACGAGCGAGCCGGGCGAGGGCGGAGTTATCGGCGATGCGGACGAAAACGGCAGCGTTTCGATCGCGGATGCGATACTTGCGCTGCGCCACGCGATGGGGCTTAGCACCGTTTCGGGTCAGGGTTTTATCAATGCGGACGTGGATAATAACGGCGCCGTGACCACCGCCGATGCGATAAGCATTCTGCGCATGGCGATGGGATTACAGTAACCGCTCGCCGTGGGGGCTTTTGGGAAAAATGCTGCGATCAACTCCGCATTTTTCCACCGGCAAATTAAGTCGATGCGCCGATCAAGGACTTAATTGAGAGTCAACGAAGAAATGCCGCTCGAAAAAAGCGGCATTTCCACTCGCCGTGGGGGCATTTGGGAAAAATGCTGCGATCAACTCCGCATTTTTCCACCGGCTAAATCAAGCCGATGCGCCGATTAAGGACTTAATTGAGAGCCAACTAAGAAATGCCGCTCGAAAAAAGCGGCATTTCTTATGGCATAATGTTTTTCGGCAAATGCTGAAAGCTTATTCGTTATTCGCCGCTAAGCTGCTCCGTATCACCCTTGCTGTTCCCGTTCAAAAGATCAAGATACGCCTGCTCTGCATTTTCCGCCTCCTCCTCGGTTATCTCGTTTTCGGAGTAGCGCGCCTTGATATAGAGCACACGCAGAAGCTCGTCCGTTTCGTTTATGAGTACGGAGCGTGCAAGCTCGGAGATATCGCCGCTGGTGCTGCCGGGGTGACGTTCAATGCCGTTCCGATTCAAAAAACCGAGATAACGGCGGTAAACGTCGCGCACGCGCTCGGCATTGGTCGCGGGAGCTTTTCGACGGAGTCTTTTAGAAGCGGCTCGCTTAGCCGAAGCGGGGGCGGCGTCATGATCCGCCTGAAAAGCGGCGCTCTTTTTCAGCTTTCCGGTGTGCTTAAAGGCTATTACGATAACTGCGGCCGCAAGCAGGACGATGATGCCGATGATCACAGCTTCCTTCGGAAAACCAAAGCCCTTTCCGAAGTCGTCCAAGAAATTCGCCGGCGGTGGGGTCACTTTTGAAGCATTGGCGGCGACTGCGGCCTGCTCCTCAGGGGAAAGCGTTGTCGGCGGAACGGTGGCGTAGAGATCGCCGAGGTGACCTGCACAGCTTGAAGCGAAGATGCCGATAGCCGAGCCGAGAAGCCAAAGGAACAGGGCTAAAGGCAGGGCAAGAAGCATCAGGATGAACTTGAATACGGGAACGGAGAAGCGAAGAAGAACGCCGAGCGCTGCAGCGAAGGCCGCTGCAAGCAGATAAACGCCTATGGTGCCGCCCTGCCATTTTGCGGAGCGAATCACGCCGGAGCGCATCGTGCGAAGGGCAAGAAGCGCAAAGAAGATAAAGAAAAAGTAGAGTGCCCATGCGTAGGAAAGAGCACCAATCTGCTCCGCTTTATACACAAGCAGCACCTGGTAATAGAGCGTCAGCGCAAGAAGGGGAGCGCTGAAGAAAACAAGGTACAGCACCTCCCTGCGATACACCCAAGTTTCGCCATTGAACCTTCCGAGAAATAGGATAACTGTGGCGTAAATAAGCGGCAGAGCGTTTATGATAAGCGCAGCGGTGACGGCTATGCTCTTGAGAATGAAGAGAAGCACACCGAGCGGAACGAGAGCAACGAGCAGGCGCAGCGCGGATAAATTGATATAGACCGCCGCAATGTAGGCACAGAGCGCGGCAGCGGCGATAATTAAATAAGCGGTATTGTATGGTAGCCGAAACTGCGGAAACAGCACCGCAGCGGCATAAAAAATGCAGATATGCGAAACAAGGCGAAATGCCGCGGCGTTTCTCAATTCTCCGTATTCTCCTTCTTTACATTGCTGTTCTCAACTATGCGCTCGAACGCCTGCTCTGCAAGAAGCGCTTCCTCATCCGTCAGCTCCGCGCCCTCATAGCGAGCGCGAAGGTAGAGCGAGCGCAGAAGCTCGTCCGGCGCTTCATCGAGCATCAGCTTTCGGGATTCCTCCGAAAGCTCCTCGCTGGTGGTGCCGGCGTGCGGCTGTATGCCCTGCATCCGAAGGAAGGTGATGTAGCGGCGGTAGACCTCGCGAACCCTTTCCGAATTGCCGAAGCCCTTTTTTGTGCGCCGTCTGTTTTTAAAAATGCGGGAAACAAGGTCGTCCGCCTCGGTAAACTCCGAATCGTCCTCCACCATGTCATCTTTTTCAATGCGCCGCCCTCGAAGCACGAGCACCAGCACGAGTGCGGCTGCGAGCACTCCGCCGAGCACATAGAGCAGATTAAGGCTCATCGCCTTGACCTCGCGATGGGGACTTGGCGTATAAGCATGCGCATCCGGCGAATACTGCCATTCTTCAAAGCCCTCCGGCGGAATCGTGGAGAGCATATACGGCGTGCTGCTTCGCGGAATGGGCGTGCTCGTGGGCTGCGGCGCCTGCTCCTTGGTGGAGCAGCTCGCTATGCTTGCGGCAAGGCTTTCGATAGGGGTTTTGAGATCAACGCTGCGCAAAACGGCGTTCAGCCCCAGCCCTGCGGCGATCGCAAGCGATAGAGGAAGCGCGAAATAGCCAACGTTGCCGAGCTGCCAGCGCGCGCTTTTGATGTTTCCTGCGCGAACGCAGCGCAGCGCGAGAAAGCCCAAAATAGCGGCGGCGATGAGGTAGGGGATGGGGTCGTAATGCACCGGAACGAAGGCGGGATCTTTCGCTATGCCGTTTTCCACAAGGTTGAGGCGAATAATAGATACCAGGGCAAATGCGGCAAGCAGAATTCCCGCGCCGGCGAAAACAGCCTTGAGCTCGCGCTTGAACTGCCAATGCTCAAAGAAGAGCCTTCCGCTGATGAGCATTATCGCCGCATACACGCAGGGTATCGCGCCCACGATCAGCGCGGCGGGCGTTTTCGGAACGAGCAGAAGCCCCGCGAACGGAATGAGCGCGAAGAGGATGCGCAGCGCGGTGGCTTTCGTATAGGCAGCCGCGAGCGAAGCAAGCAGGATCAGCGCGGTTATGGCATAATAGCCAAGACCGCTTTCGGGGATCAGCGGGGGAATGATGAATGCGAGCGCAAAAAACAGGCAGGCGTGCACGGTTAAGCGGAAAGCGGCGGCGTTTTTCATGCGGCATCAGCCTCCTCTTCACCCGTCAGCACGCAAACGCTCGTGCCCGCATTCTGCTGCAGTCTTTGAACCAGTGCGGCAATATCATCGTCCATACTCGGGGCGATGATGATATAGCCCTTGCTCGCGTTCCCTCTTGAAACGCGCTCCACAAGCTCGGAAAACGGCCTGTAGCGAACGAATTTGGATATGCCGATCCTGCGCTGTATCTCGAAGCAATGCGTTCTGCCAACGCCCTTGTCGGTGGAGAACAGATCGCCGTTTGAATGAAGCGCATAGGGTATCTTCTGCTCCTCGAGCCAGTCACAGGCGGTGCGCACGAGCGAAAAACAGCGTTCCGAGACCTCCTTATCGGCGCGCTCGATATCCACTATAACGGAAACGTCCGTATCCATGGTGAAGTCGTGCTTCTTAACGGTCAGAACGCCCGTTTTGGCGGTCTGCGTCCATGAAATGCTCTTGAGCGGCTCGGCTCCCGTGTACTCACGGTATCCAAGAACCAGGCTCGGATCCTCGCATATAAAGCGGCGAACGGAGATATCGCCCATAAGTCCGCCGAGCGCCACGATGTCCGGCTCGTCCTCACAGGGAGCGGCGGTGCAGACCACGCGGCGCGTGATGTCGTAGGAAATGACCCTGGTTTTGAGTCCGAGGAAATCGCCCACCTCGATATAGACCCTTCCGATGCTGTGATGCCCGCGCTCCTTGAGGGAGAAGCGGATGCGCCCCTTGACGGCGGAGCGGGCGGGAAGATACGTGTCCACGGTGTAGGAGCGGTTGAAAAAATTGCCGGTGTGGTGCCGCTCGATCCATTAAACGCGATAGATAAGCGTTGCCTCCTCGTCCGGCTCGGTCAGATCCATGTTCACGTCGCAGCGGAAAGCAATGCGCTTGTGATTCTGAGCAAGGCTCAGCGCCTCAAGAGCAATAAAAACAAGTATAATACATATTGCTATACTTATAAGCATGGCAAAACCCCTTGTGTGGGAAGAAAAGAGCCCTTACTCGAGCGGAACGGGCAGCTCGTCGAGCAGCCCCTCGAGATAGGCGGCGGAGCTGAGATGCTTTCTTGAAAGCGTGGAGATGCGGTGCGCAAGCACGGGCACGGCAAGCTTTTTAACGTCCTCGGGGATAACGTAGCCCCTGCCTTCCATAGCGGCGTGGATGCGGCTTGCCTGGCAGAGCGCGATCGAGCCGCGCGCAGAAACGCCGTAGTTCAGCTTGTCGCTCTCCCTCGTTGCGGTGATGATGCTCATAAGGTAATTGAGCACGTCGTCCTTGATCTCCACCTCGCGGTACTGCGCACGAAGCGCATTGAGCTCTTCATGCGTGATAACGGTCGAGAGCGTGTCAACGATCTTTTTGGTTTCCTCGCGCTGTAAAACCTGCTTCTCCTGCTCGGGAGTCATATAGCCGAGCGAAAGCTTCATCATGAAGCGGTCGAGCTGCGCTTCGGGCAGGGGGAAGGTGCCGTAGCTTTCCACGGGATTCTGAGTTGCCATAACGATATAGGGCTCATCAAGGCGGAAGGTCTCGCCGTCCACGGAGATCTGCTTTTCCTCCATGACCTCCAATAGAGCGCTCTGGCTCCTCGGCACAGCGCGGTTTATCTCGTCCGCAAGCACGACGTTAGCAAAAAGCGGGCCTCTTCGAAACTCGAATTCGCCGCGCTTTTGGTCATAGAAATGAATGCCCGTAAGGTCGGAGGGCAGTATGTCGGGAGTGAACTGGATGCGCTTGAAATCGCCGCCGATGCTCTTTGCAAAGGCGCGAAGAAGCATGGTTTTGCCCGTGCCGGGAAGATCCTCAAGCAGCACGTGACCGCCCGCAACCAGGCAGATGCCGATATTCTTGATAGCATCGTCCTTGCCAAGGATTACCTTGCCGCAGCTTTCAACAAGCTTTTTTGCGTATTCGGTGAAAAGTTTGGTATTCATTTTGTCCTCCACAGCGGAAACTGATACCGAAACGGTATTGAAGATATTATACCATATTCTTTTTGCGGCGGCAATAGGAAACAACGACAAAAGATATATGGACGGAGGCAGCCGGTCTTTGCCCATGCAGCGGCGAGAGGAGAGCAAATGCCTGTATGCTGCATAAAAATGATCTAAAGCGTTTGTTAATATTGACAGTTTTGAACATTTGTGATATACATTGTAATACATTAAACAATAAGGGAGGACAAACAATGAACAAGCACAGAACTCTTAAGGCCGCATTTGCGGCGGTTCTCGCGGCGCTTATGGCGTTTGCGGTCTTTCCTGTCTCCGCTCTGCCCTCTTTTGAAGCGGAAAGGAGCCCCGTTGCCCCCTTTTGGACTGTTCCGGAAGGGTATAATGCGCATGACTACAATAAATGCGCAGCCTTCCTCGAGCAGGAGGATGAAAACGGCGTGAA
>CADBGC010000086.1 GCA_902794055.1 uncultured Eubacteriales bacterium
GACAGTCCAACAATCGTTGTTTTGACGGACAGAAATGATCTGGACGATCAACTGTACGGTCAATTTGCAAAATGCAGCACATTCCTGCGTCAGAATCCTATTCATGCTTCAAGCAGAGAGCATTTGAAAAAGCTTCTTGATGGAATTCGGGCAAACGGTATTATTTTCACCACGATGCAGAAGTTCGAGGAATCCCAGGAGCCATTGTCAGAGCGCCGTAACATCGTTGTTATGGCTGACGAAGCTCATCGCGGACAGTACGGGCTCACCGAAAGCATCAAATTCACAAAGAATGAGGAGGGTGAAGAGATTGCAAAGCGAGTTATTGGCACTGCGCGCATAATTCGCAACAGTTTGCCAAGCGCGACTTATATTGGTTTTACCGGCACGCCCATTTCTTCAAAGGATCGCAGTACTCGCGAGGTGTTCGGCGATTACATCGATATTTACGATATGACACAAGCAGTTGAAGATGGCGCAACTCGCCCGGTCTATTATGAAAGCCGAGTTATCAAGTTGCATCTTGATGAAGCAACGCTCAAGCTTATCGACACAGAGTACGAGATTATGGCGAATAACGCCGATCCGCAGGTTATAGAAAAGAGCAAGCGCGAGCTTGGACAGATGGAGGCTGTTCTCGGGAACAACCAGACGATCAATTCGCTTGTCACGGATATTCTCGATCATTATGAGAACAACCGCGCTGATTTGCTTACGGGAAAAGCGATGATAGTTGCGTATTCGCGCGCGATTGCGATGAAGATTTATAATCGAATTTTGGAGTTTCGTCCGGCTTGGACAGAAAAGGTAGCGGTTGTGATGACGGAGAGCAACAAGGATCCGGAGGAATGGCGACAGGTTATTGGCAATAAGCGGCACAAAGAGGAACTTGCTGTCAAGTTCAAGGATAATGAAAGCCCGCTTAAAATTGCAATCGTAGTCGATATGTGGCTTACCGGTTTTGATGTTCCCTCACTTGCAACTATGTATGTGTACAAGCCTATGCAGGGATATAACTTGATGCAGGCAATCGCGCGAGTGAACCGAGTATTTCGCGACAAGGAAGGCGGCCTTGTTGTGGATTATGTTGGCATTGCTTCGGCATTAAAACAGGCAATGAACGATTATACGGTTCGAGATCGCAAGAACTATGGTGATACCGATGTTGCAAAGGTTGCTTATCCTAAGTTCCTTGAGAAACTCTCGATTTGCCGTGATATGTTCCACGGTTATGATTATTCTAAATTCAAAACAGGAAGTGACCTTGAAAGAGCAAGGACTATCAGCGGCGCAGTAAACTTTATTCTTGCTCGCGAAAAAGAAACCGAGAAAGATACCTTTATTAAAGAAGCCCTCATGCTTCATCAGGCGCTCTCGCTGTGTTCATCGATGGTGGAAGCAGATATGCGTTTCGAGGCTGCATTCTTTGAATCTGTCCGTGTTCTCGTTGTTCGCTTAACGAACAGCGGCACTGGCAAGAAAATATCGCTGCCGGAAATGAACGCAAGGATAAATGAACTGCTCAAACAGAGCATAAAGAGCGATGGCGTTATCAATCTGTTTTCTGATGTGCATACTGAGTTTTCGCTATTTGATCCGAAATTCTTAGAGGAAATCTCTAAAATGAAGGAGAAAAACCTTGCCGTTGAGCTTCTTAAACGCTTGATTGCTGAGCAAGTTATGGTTTATAGGCGCACAAATGTTGTTAAGTCGGAAAAATTCAGCGAGATAATGCAGCGCGCTATGAACGCGTACCTAAACGGGATGCTTACAAACGAGGAAGTGATCGCGGAAATGCTCCAGCTTGCAAAGCAAATTGCTGATGCGAGAAAAGAAGGTGAAAAGCTTGGATTGACGGCTGATGAGTTGGCATTCTATGATGCGCTTACCAAGCCCCAAGCAATAAAAGATTTTTACGAGAATGAAGAATTGATCGCAATCACGAAGGAACTTGCCGAAACGCTTAGAAAGAATAGAACGATCGATTGGCAGAAGCGCGACTCTGCAAGGGCGAGAATGCGTATGATGATCAAAAAGCTATTGAGAGATCATAAGTATCCACCCGAAGGAATGGACGATGCTGTGCAAACCGTTATGACACAGTGCGAGCTGTGGACGGATAATGCAGAACTGGATAAGTAATGCGCTTTGCATTACACCTGCTCAATTATCCGGAGGAAATCGATGAGCTTAATACAGCGGCTTTTCTTGCGTAAAGCGCAATCAAAAGTGAATACAGAACGATCAGAAGAACTCAGGCGTCTTTCTGCGCTTGATGCTTTTATGAATTCTCTTTTATGTGCGAACCATTTCGTTGCAAAGAGCGAGTATTTGGCAACGCTCAAAGAGTATTCAGACTTGTATGCTTGGTTTCAGGTCCTCCAAAATAGTGGGACTATTGAAACCTATTGCAAAAATAACGGGAGCTCGGTCGCGGAGGTAACTTCAATCCTTGACCGCTTCATCGTTTTTGAGTCACTTATCGATTCTCAGAACGACCGTTATATTAAAACACAAATGATGACTGAGCAAAGTTATCTTGATACGATCCTTAACGAGTGTGATCCGAACATAGTGCTGGATGAGGATCAGCGACGCGTAGTGCTTACAGATGAAGACTATATGCTCGTTGTTGCAGGGGCCGGTGCCGGCAAAACAACGACGGTTGCCGCAAAAGTTAAATATCTTGTTGATAAACAGGGCATCGATCCTAAGCAGATACTCGTTATTTCGTTCACAAACAAAGCTGTAAACGAACTAAAACAGCGCATCATCGGTGAGCTCAAAATCGAATGCCCGATAGCAACGTTCCACTCTACGGGCAATGCTGTGATTCACAAGCATAATCCGGACAAACTGAATATCGTTGATTCAAATAAACTGTACCATGTGGTTCAAGCTTACCTGAGAGGAGCGGTATTGAAGAATGAGAGTACAGTCAATGACCTTATACTGTTTTTCGCATCTTATTTTGATGCTCCGTATGAGGGTAACGATTTGAATGCTTTTTTCAATCATATCGCAAAATCCAACTACACAACAATGCGGAGTGAACTGGAGGATTTCAGGCAGAAAGTTGTTGACGCTAAAACAAGAAGAACGGAAACGATACAAAGCGAAGTCATGCGATCTCGCCAAGAAGTTGAGATAGCAAATTTCCTGTATCTTAATGGGATCGACTACGAATACGAGCCGCTATATCGCTACGATATTCAATTTGCACGCAAGCCATATACTCCGGATTTCAGGATATGGCAAGGCGATAACGCGGTCTATTTAGAGCATTTCGGAATAACTGAAAATGGGCGAAATGACCGGTTCTCAGAGGATCAATTGACCACATATAAAAGTGCGGTTAACGACAAGATTCGTCTTCACAGGCAGCATGGGACAAAGCTTATTTATACATTCTCTGCTTATAATGATCGCAGGCCGCTTATAGAGCATCTGAAGGAAAAGCTTGAAGAGGCGGGTTTTGAGCTGCGGCCGCGTTCAAACAAAGAAATCTTGGAAAAACTTGTTGTTTCCGAGGAAAACCGTTATATCCGAAAACTGGTTCTGCTAATTTGCAGATTCATTACAAATTTCAAGACCAACGGTTACACTGCGGATGAGTTCAACCGTATGTATCACTCTACCCAGAATATCAGAACGAGGCTTTTTCTTAATATTTGCAGTGATTGCTATATCGAATATGAGCGATATCTGAAGGAAAACCAAGCGGTCGATTTTCAGGATATGATAAACGAGTCGGCAAGGATCTTGCGTGAAGTAAAGGAAATGAAGCAGAAGCTCGATTTCCGATACATAATCGTTGATGAATACCAGGATATTTCACGCCAGCGGTTTGATCTCGTAACAGCACTGCATGAGGTCACTTCGGCAAAGATCATAGCTGTGGGCGATGACTGGCAGTCGATATATGCTTTCAGCGGTTCGGATATTTCTCTGTTCACTAAATTCAAGGAAAAAATGGGCTATGCTGCTCTTTTGAAAATAGTTCGCACATATCGGAATTCGCAGGAAGTTATTGATATTGCGGGTAGTTTTATTAAAAAGAATAACGATCAGATACAAAAGGAGCTTATTTCGCCAAAGCACATAAGCGATCCCGTTATTGTGTATACATACGACAGCAAACTAAAGGGTCCGAATGGAGACAACCGAAGCGGAGTTAACTATGCAATTGCCGATGCTGTTGAAACTGCGCTCATACAGATAATGAAGTATAATCGAGCAGAGAATAAGCCGGCAGATTCATCAATTCTGCTGATCGGTCGATTTGGATTTGATGGCGATCGCCTTGAAAGATCAGGATTGTTTGAATACACATCAAGGGGAGGAAAGCTGCGCTCGGTCAAGTATCCGATGCTCAACATTACTTTTATGACGGCTCATTCTTCGAAAGGGCTCGGCTACGACAATGTGATCGTTGTCAATGGAAGAAACGAAACCTACGGCTTTCCTTCCAAAATTGAGGATGATCCGGTGCTTGCTTTTGTTGTTAAAAAGGATCTTGCAATTGAGTACGCAGAGGAACGTCGCCTGTTCTACGTTGCCATGACAAGGACGAAGAACAGAGTTTTCTTTATCGCTCCGGAACAGAATCCTTCGGAGTTCCTGCTTGAACTAAAGCAGGATTATAAGAACGTCTCTTTATGTGGAAAGTGGAACGAGGACATAACGGCAATTCCCTCATTCAAGAAAACTTGCCCTATATGCGGATATCCGATGCAGTACCGATACAAAGCTGCATACGGACTTCGCCTGCATATATGCACGAACGACCCTGAGATCTGCGGATTTATGACAAATAATCCCGCCGCAGGAAAACTGTCAATTATGAAATGTGATTCTTGCAGAGATGGATACCTGATAGTGAAGCCGGGCAGAGACAGAACGCACTATATACTCGGCTGCACTAACTATAAGAAGGACGGCACCGGCTGTTCTCGTTTTATGGCACCAAGCTATTTCTTTGAATTCATGGGTATTAAGGATGATGAGCCTGCTGCCCCGGTAATAATCCCTAAGGGATACGCGATAAAACCTAACCCTTCGTCTGAAATGCAAAACCAACAGCCTGCTCACTGTGAGGCTGTGTTGGCAGAGCCCACGATACAGATCCCGGATATCAAACCGATTGAACATAACGGGTATGATCTCAATACAACGATAGTGACCATACTTCGGACGTTGTCGGAAATAAGCCGCGTTAAGTATTACGGTGAAACAATGCTGATCGATGTGCTGCGAGGATCAAAGAATAAGCGTATTATAACCGATAGGCTGGATAAATGCTCGGGATATGGATTGCTTAAAACCATTTCGCGAGAGGATGTTTGTTTTATTGTTGAATGGTTGATCGAAAATGAGTACATTCGAAAAACTCGTGGCCTCTACCCGGTTTTGCATCAGACATATAATGGAGTGCACTACAGCGAGATAATAACCCGTCAGAAGCTTCAGGCGCTTAGGATAAAGCTTAACAAAAGACAGTAATCCATTTGCGCCGCGTACGCCGCTCATGCTTCTCCTAAGCAGATTGGCATGGGACAACCTAACGAAACATGAGGATGAAACTATGAAAATTACCTACAACAAGCTTGTCCGCGACCGCATCCCCGAGATTATCGAAGCGGACGGAAAGAGCTGCACAACCCGCACTCTTTCCGATGAAGAGTATCTTCAGTTTGTCGATGCAAAGCTTGATGAGGAGCTTGCCGAATATCATAAGGATGGCAGCATTGAAGAACTTGCAGATCTGCTTGAAGTAATTCGCGCCGCGGCAGCCGCAAGAGGCAGCTCCATTGAAGATGTGGAAGCTATCCGCGCTCGCAAGGCGGAGAAGCGCGGAGGCTTTGAAAAGCGAATCTTTCTGATCGAGGTGGAGGACTGATGACAAGCGGAGATAAAGCGCTGCGCTCGGCATCCGGAAGCGTTGCGGAGGATCTGTTCATCGAGCTGTTCAGCGAGGCATTCGGCGCAGAGAAAGCCGGCTACCTCTATTCGCAATACCCGTTTTACGACATTTATCAAAACAGCCGCTATGCCGACTTTGTGCTCGAAAGCGGGGCAAAGCGTATTGCGATCGAGATCGACGACGAAACTTCACACAACAAGAGCCTTGTTTCATCGAACAAGTTTTATGATGACCTGCTGAAACAAAACAGTATGGTCTATCTCGGCTGGGATGTTTATCGCTGGGCGGTTCGCCAGCTTCAGCTCCAGCCTGATGCGGTAAAGGATGAGCTCCTCGTATTTCTAGGCCGGCGGCCGCAGTTCCGAGAGATCGAGGACTATCTTCCAACGCAGCGCGGACAAGCCCTGAACGGCGAGAACCTTGAATTGAAGGAGCATCAGAAGGAAGCACTCGCCGCATTGCAGAGTATGCGAGCTAAGCACGAATCCATCGCGCTGCTCTATCATGCGACCGGCACAGGCAAAACGGTGACGGCGGTTATGGATGCCAAATCATGCGGAGGCAGGGTGCTATTTCTTGCGCACACGCAGGAGCTTGTTAAACAGGCTGCCGACACATTTTCGTCGCTATGGCATGAGGTTTCGACCGGACGCTATATGGATATCGTGAAGGAGCCGAACTCACATGTCGTTTGCGGAAGCATACAGAGCGTCGCGCTGCATTTGGAGGATTTTCGCGATGATGCATTTGATTATCTGATAATCGATGAGGCTCACCACGCTGCAGCGGAAACTTATCAGAAGGTGCTTGCATATTTCAAACCGAAGTTCACTCTCGGATTGACTGCGACTCCCGAGAGAACGGATGATAAAAGCATACTTGATATTTTCAAGAATACAGCGCATCGCCTCGATATTCAGACCGCCGTCGAGCTCGGCGAGCTTGTTCCGATCCGCTGCATACGCATCCACACGAATATCGATTTAACGAAGGTGCGCTTCAACAGCGTTCAGTACAATATTCGCGATCTGGAAAGCAAGATCTATGTTCCGGAGCGAAACAAGCTTATCGTTGACACTTGGCTGCAGTATGTAAAGAACAAGCGCACGGTGGTATTCTGCGCATCCGTTAAGCACGCAGAACAGATCGCCGCGCTGTTTAGAGAAGCAGGAATTAGTGCAGCGGCGGTCTCGGGCGGAATGAAGCCGAGCGAGCGCAGGGAGTTTCAGGATAGATTTGTCGATCGCGATATCACCGTGCTTTGCGCTTGCGATCTGCTGAATGAAGGCTGGGATTGTCCCGAAACCGAAGTGCTGTTTATGGCTCGACCGACTATGTCTAAGGTGCTCTATACCCAGCAGCTCGGGCGCGGCATGAGGCTGTTTGAAGGCAAGGAAAGCCTTATGGTATTTGACTTTGTTGATAATGCAAGCGTCTACAATATGCCACAATCGCTTCACCGATTGTTTAAGCTCAAGGAGTATCGCCCGGGGGAGTTGGCGGTTGCACCGCAGGGAAGTCGTGCAGCCGAAGCCGACCTGTATGCAAAAGGCGAGAAACCCGAAGCTCTGATTGATTGGCCGGTTGATGCGACCGATTATGAGCTTGTGGATATCTTCAACTGGCAGGAGGAAGCGGAGGGAATGATCTCGCAGATGGAGTTCGTTCGAAGAGTCGATGTCCAGGCTGAAACGATTGAAAAGTATGTGCGAGAGGGCAGGATAGTTCCGGATCTGATCGTGCCGATGAGCGAG
Source organism: uncultured Eubacteriales bacterium (assembly GCA_902794055.1). GTDB lineage: Bacteria > Bacillota > Clostridia > Christensenellales > CAG-138 > PeH17. The sequence goes on from CADBGC010000086.1 coordinate 7,678, forward strand.
CATCGGACATTCAAATACTTCAAAGAGGAAACGCTTCAGAAGTATGCCGAAGAATTCGGGTGGAAGATCATCGATGATTCCAACCGCAAGGAAATGTTTATGGAAATGATCCGCAGGATGGACATGAGTTATTCGTACAAGCCGGTGCTCATCAAGGCGATTCTGGCGCATGCCGATGAAAAAGGCCGTGTTCGGCTTGACAATATCGTTTCATATTTCCGCAGCTTCTATGAATCCCGCCGCGCAGCAGGACTTACGGTCGAAAAGCCCGCCAGCATATTTGCAAAAGGCGGCTATACCGACAAGGAGGCCGAGCGAAATATCCTTGCAAATCCATTCAAGCGTTTTGAGGATATGCAGATGCTGCGCCACACGAAAACACTCGGCATTATTCAAATCGATGAAGCGGTGTGGAAGCATCTGTCGGATGATGAAAGGAGCGAGATCGAGCGAATCTGTGATGAAAAGCTTAAGCTGTATTTTGAACGAACTGAATAACGTTGCCGAGCATAATACCGCGTGGCTCAACGAGCAGTTCTCGGAAAAATGTGCGAAATCAGCTCGGAAAATGCCGGAAAAATGTGTTTTGATGCTTTAATCACCTTGAAAAACATTGTATTGCATAATAAATCTGCCTAAAGTTCGGGAAAACAAAGCAACTGCGGCAATCAAAAGCCCCTTGCAACGATGCAAGGGGCTTTCAGATGAAAGCAATCACCAATACAAATCTCAAATCTCCTCTATCCCGATACTCTTCAAATACCGATAAGTTCCGTCATAA
>CADBGC010000087.1 GCA_902794055.1 uncultured Eubacteriales bacterium
CGCGACGGTTCGATCGATATGGCGGATGCGCTCAGCATACTGCGCCGCGCTATGGCTATCATTTAAAAGATCATCATTTATCAATTCAGCACCGCTTCGGCATGTTCCGAGGCGGTGTTTTTTGGCAGAAATGTGTACTTTCATGGATTTTTCTTGACTCTTCGATTTTTCGGCGTTCAAAAACAGCTGTAATTCGCTTTTTATGCGCATCTAACCCAAAAAGATTATATATAGTTTATTTAGGGGTTTATTTTTTGCCCGACTCATGCTACAATAGGATTATCCAAAACAAGCAACTTTAGTTGCCCAAATTATGCAGTTTTCGCATAATCATAGGAACAAGATCAATTTAGGAGGAAAAGTATGAAGAGGGTCATTAGTATTATGCTTGCGTTGCTGATAGTTTTCGGCGCGCTTCCGAACTCATTTGCCATCGATTCCGAAAACACGGTTTACGCTTCCGAAAACGCAGTTTACGCTTCCGATGAGAAACCCATCACCAAGTTTCGCGCCCCCTCAGATGATGAGGGCGAGGCTATAAGGCTTGTAAACGGCATGCAGTGCACCATCGACTCGGACCCCGCGGGAGGTTATGAGGGTGAGTACGTGGTGATCTATAATGCATCCGAAAGCGCCACCTTTAACAGAAAAACCGGCAATATGACAGGTCTTATCGACACTTCGATCAGCTCCAGTGTCGTGACCGAGCGCAGCGAGGCCGAGCTTGTTGATGAGCGCGGCTATATCATCGACGTTGATCCTTATTTTATGGAGCAAACCTTGGAGCTTTACGGCGAAAACATCGTTTTCCCCGAGGGCACCAAATCGGAGAGCTTCAACGTTGGCGATACGAAGGAGTTTGTGCTTGCAGCGTACAGTCCTCTTGAAACGGACAGCGTTGAATTCGTGCTGCTCCACAAATCCGAGCATTGCTATGTTTGGACTCCCAACGTCAACAATTCGAACGTTTATGCGATAGATGCAAGCCTTGCCGAACTTGCGGCCTCTGAGTTTGAATCCAAATTCTCGCTCATGAATGAGTCTTTCGGCTCTCACGAGCCGGGCAGCGGAGACGGCCGAGTCAATCTGCTTTATTACAATATCGACGATAATTGGAGCCCCGGCAGGAGCTACGTTGCGGGTTATTTCACCGGCGCCGATTATTTAAACAGCAATGCACTTCCCATGCTGCATCTTGATACTTATCCTTCCGTTTACGATACAAATGGCGTTGCGAGCGTTGATAACTTTAAAAACAGTTACAGCACGATCGTGCATGAGTATCAGCACATGATCCATTTCTCCATTAACCCTTCCGCCGAGGTCTGGATCAACGAGAGCATGAGCGCAGCTGCCGAGGAGATCTGCTACCCCGGCTCCAGCATTTTCAACCGCATCATGAGCTATACCCAATGTCCTTGGACCTACGATGCAATTTATTATCCCGCCAAGGAGTACGCTACCAGCGCCGCTAATCTCCACAACGGTTATTCTATGTATGCCTGGGATCAGAGCATTCCCGATATTATTCCGCTTTATGCACAGGTTTCGCTGTTCTCCCAGTACCTCTATTCAAGGTTCGGCAACGGCATTTTCAAGCAGCTTCTTAGCCAGATGGGAACAGGCATGGCATTCCAGGCTGCCTGCCGCAGCGTGCTCAACACCACGGCTGCCGATTTTGTTCGCGACTTCAGATTGGCTCTTGTTATCAACGGCACTGCGGACGTTTTAGACGGTCGTTACGGCTTCAAGCTCCAGCCTGGCTATGATCCCTCGAATTACTATGGCATTACGAATCCGTACAATATTCTCGGCCCCATCATTTTCCAGGGCTCGAGCTGCAGCATAAAGGGCGGCGGCGCTATCACCGTCAAGCCTGTCGGCGGCGTTTACAACCCGCCCTCCGATGCAAACTCTTCCCTCAAGTATTACGGCATCAGCTTCAGCAGCGAAGGCGGCGATACCGAGCCCACCCCGACTCCCGCGCCCACTCCCGTGCCTTCCATTGACCCCAACGGTAAGCTTTACGTTGACAGAACCTTTTACCTTGAGGCCGACGGCACCTATACCGCCAAGATGAGCGCGTATTCCACCAGCCTCAATTACGATGCTTCGACCCGAATCATCGATTATATTTCTTCCGATCTTTACTACGGCTCAAATCTTTCGATATCCGCAGCGACCTACAACTGCACCGGTCTGGATGCAAACGGCGATCCCGTGTTTTCTTCTTCAAGCAACGGCTACTTTGACTCGCTGAACGTTGCATACAGCCCTGTTACAAGGTACTTATACTTGGACGGCTTTGACTTTGCAGAGAACGTTTGCACGGCCGAAGGCGGCAAAAAGCTCGTTTTCTGGGTGTACGGCATTCTGCCCGACAACGATGCCGTCGGCACTTTCTCCGCTTGCATAGATGCAAAATCCGGCGTTTACGTAAACGGAAAGCGCGTGATCCCTCTGCCGCACTGTGATCTGTATATCCGCGAACGCAGCTTCGCGTATGATTTCGGAACTCAGATAGATTCCTCAAACACGTTCGAGTTCTTCGGTTCAAACGACGTCAGCTTCATTCGTCATATCGACACCGCCTTCAACGAAGTCGAATTCTCTAATGCAAGCTACGTATACCACTCGATTCTGCCTTACGATGGCACCAAGCTCGGTTACAGTGCGGTTATTAGGAACACCGCCGGCAATATCCACGTCAGCTTCACCCCCGATTCGATCAGCGGCAACGACAATATTCGCGCTCTTCTGCGTCTCACCGACGGCAGATACGAATGGTGCCGCCTGAACTTCTTCCCCACCTCCGTTGTGCTTTATGAGGAAGGCTTCGTTGGCTTCACCCGCGCCAGCTATGCCGTTGTAGACGGGGAACCCGTGAACATTCTCTGGCAGACCGAGGGAGCGCCCAACACCATTTCGCAGAGCAGCAGCGGCAGCGTTTACGGCTACGATGTGAGCTATGCCGATAACACGGGCGACAGCAACGACAGCTCCAGAAAGGTGACCGTGAACCGCGATCTGCTGCAGGCAGTTGCGGCCGGTGAGAGCACTTGGCCCGGTTTTGAATTCTCCTTCACCGGCACCGGCTTCGACATCATCACCCGTTCCGGCATCGATACCGGCGTTCTGACAATGGATCTTGTTCCCGAGGATGCCGAGTGGAACTATGTCGGAGCAAACGCCAAGCATCTCACTATCGATACCTATTACGCAGGCGATACCATGTATCAGATCCCGATGTTCCACGTTGAGGGTCTTGAATACGGCGCATACAAGGTCCACGTTGTGGCTCGTTATTCACCGCGATTCGATCATCAGAGCGAGGACTACGCTCCCTTCAAGGGCGAATACGAGATCAACGAGCCCGGTCTCGAGCCCGGCGTTAGATACACGGTTATAAACGCATGGGAGAACGAGGTCGAGGCCGCTCCTACGAGAAGCTACGGTTCCTTCACGACCTATATCGACGGCATCCGCATTTATAACCCCATCAATACGTCGAGCGAGGGTAATGAAACCGTTGAAGCCGCTTATTCCGCGGCCTGCGAGCTGAATCCCATTTTCAAGAACCTGCGCAATATGCTTCGCACCACCGCCGCAAACCAGGCGAACACCGTGCTCAATTTCGGCATTGGCTCCGAGATCGGCTCGGCCGCTCCTGCGGATTACAACGAGATCAGCCCGCTCAACGAGGTCTATATAAAGCATAATATGGGCGTTGCATTTGCCATCTCTAATTATACGGCCGGCACTCGCGTACATATCAGTGCCAAGTCCCACACCATCGGCGAGGGCTTCAAGCTTAAGATCAACGGCAGCATCCTCAAGGATGCATCCGGCAGCGACGTTGTAGTAAACCACACGACCGAGCTTTACTATGACATCACCGACTATGTTTCTGCGGAGGGCTTGGTATTCATCCTTTGCCAATCCGTGAATTCTTCCGAAGCTCCCGTGCTCTCGCTCATTAACCTCAAGCTGATACCGAGCGCTCAAAACGGCACGACTCCTTCGGTAACGGCTGCGAACGAGCTGCTCGATTTCATCGATGCGATCAGCTTCGGCATCACCGGCGATGCCGATCACGACGGCCTTGTAACCGCGCTGGATGCGCTGCTCGTGATGCGCGCCGCGCTCGGAAACCTTGAGCTCGGCATCTATGGCGGCATCTGCGCCGATGTGAACGGCGACGGCCGTATCGACATGGTCGATGCGCTTGCCGTTATGCGTATTGCGCTCACCGAATAAAGCTCAATGCACAAATCAAGCCTATAGAAAATTGCCCCGCAGGAAAACCTGTGGGGCAATTTATGCAGAAGAACCGAAGCGGGCGCTGCGGTTCTTCATGTATTGAATCGGTATTCAGCTCTGCGAATCATATTCGGCGATGAACCGAGGCGCAAAATCGATATGATCCGCAGAACAAAGATAATAGCTTATGCCGTTTCTTTCGCCCTCAAACCCGAGCTTGCAGCTTTGAGCATGGAGATGGCCGTACACGACCTTTTCAATTGGAAATCGCTCCAGAAGCTCCGTAAAGCCCGTATCCTCTCCGTTATTTATAATCGGAGGAAAGTGCAGCATCACAATTATGGGCTTATTCCCCGCCCCCTCATGCTCTCGAAGGCGCATGGCTGCATTTATGCTCATCTCAAGGCGCATCAGCTCGCGAAGATAGATCTTTGCATCCTTCTGCGTATAATCGGCGGAGCCTGGAAGATTCCAGCCCCTTGTGCCGCAAACGATGCATCCGCCGATATCGAGCGCATCGTTTTGGATCAGCCTTACGCTTTGCGGAAAGCTTTCGCGCATCTTTGTTGGGGATGCCCACCAATAGTCGTGATTGCCACGACTGAGCACCTTCTTGCCGGGGAGTGCATCGATCTGCGCGATCGACCCAAGAGCATCGTTGAGCTGCATCGCCCAGCAGAAATCGCCTGGAAGCAGCACGCAGTCCTCTTCCGAAACGGACTCGCGCCACGATGAGAAAATGCGCTCGGCATGATTTGCCCAGCGCTCTCCGAAAACATCCATGGGTTTATCCTGACCACCGCTCAGATGCAGATCGCCGATCGCATAAAGCTTCATCATTATATCTCCGAAAAAGCCCGCATAAAAGCGGGCAATGGATCATTCTTCGTCGTAGCTGTCAATATCGTCCTCGCCGTCGAGCATATCCGCATCGCCGTCGAAAGCGCGCTCCTCAACGGTGAGCTCGTCCTCGGGGATCTCGCCCACGTCGATAGGCACCTCAACGCCGTCGAGATCGGTATCCTCAGCACCGATCGCGGTAACGACGGGAGGCTTATGCGCTTTGCCGAACTGCTCCTGACGAAGCGTTTCCTTATAACAGGCAGCGCAAAGTTCCTTGCCCTTGAGCGCGGGATTCTCTCCGCACTCGGAGCACATCTCGATCTCCTGAGATTCTTCTTCGCTCGGCTTATACTTTCTTGAGCAAACGTCGCAAAGCTTTTGATCGTCTTTGATATAATTCAGTTCACACTTAGGGCATTTCCTGTATCCCATTCTTTTTTCCTCGTACTCGCATTCTGATTTCAATTTTGCCGCAGCGCTGTGCGGCCTTGAGCATATTCGCCCGACAGTTACTTATTATGCTGAGAGAAGGGCGATATGTCAATAGTTTTTTTGAAGTTTTTTACAAAATAATAATATTTTATTTGTTGTTATCCGTTTTCGGCTCCGAAGCGCAGTCGGTCGGCTCGGCCTCGTCATCAGCTATCAGCTCATTTCCGTATACAACAGCCTGCAGCCTATCGAGCAGTTCCTGCTTTCCATCGCCGCTTTCGCAGGAATATGCTATAGCGTACGGCGGAGCGCCGAGGAGCTTCGCACATGCATTCGCCGCCTGCTTTCTGCGGCTTTTTGCAAGCTTATCCGCCTTGGTTGCAATGAGCGTATAGGGAATGGCATAATAGAGAATGTATTTGAACATCTGCCTATCGTCAGCAGTCGGCTCGTGGCGAATATCGATGAGCATGAAAATATGCTTCACCCTGCCCGATGAAAGATAGCTTTCCATCAATTCGCCCCACTGCGCCTGCTCCTGCTTTGAAGCCTTGGCAAAGCCGTAGCCGGGAAGATCAACGAGCATAAACTCTCCGTTTATACGGAAAAAATTTATCAGCCTCGTTTTGCCGGGCTTTTGCGAGGTTTTGGCAAGCTTATTCATATTGCACAGCGAATTAATGAGCGAGGACTTGCCGACGTTTGATTTGCCCACTATGGCAACCTCCGAAAGCATGCTCTCGGGATAATTCGAGCCCTTGCCTGCGCTTGTAACAAATTCGGCTTTTTTGATTCTGAAATCCATACTCTCTCCGTTTCGGGCGTTTGCGGCCTGAATGCGCCGCTAACCGCATTTTTAGGATTTTAACAATAAAACGCGAAAATGTAAAGGGGTTTCGGTCAAATAATGATTTGTATATTTCTTTCGGCTTTCAAAGGGTCTAATTAAGCATTATATTATTTTATTCGCCAAAATGGATGCTTGATTTGTTGCCGAATCGCTCCAAATGGTTTATAATAGGAGCATGAGTAAAAACACGCGTAAATCGGCATCGATTGATAGAAGGCAGCGAGTCGGCATTCATTCCGTCATCGCATTTCTTGCTGTTGCGGCTTTGGCTGCGGCAGTTGTGATATTTTTTCCCCACTTTTCATTATCCGGGCGCGGCGCAGGCAGTGAAGCTTCGCTGTCCACCCCTGTTCCCGCTCAGCAAACACCCGAGGTCTCGCTCGCACCGGCGCCCACGGGCTCGTCGACTTCCGCCGAGCCCGAAACGAGCGGCTCGCCCGAGCCCACGCCTGATGCGTACGCCAGAACCCACATTGTGATCGACGGTTCCGTATTCGCTTCGCTTGCGAGCAGGCAGGCTGCGGAAGAGCTGATCAAAACCGCCGTTTCCCATTTCGAGCTGCTCTGCCCCGGTACAGGCCTCGTTTCCAAGATCGAGAACAGGCTCGAATACCGTAATGCGGCAGATACCGATTCTATCATCAGCTTCGACGAAGCCTTAGCATCGCTTATAGGCGAGGATTCACCGCTTCGTGTAAGAACCGTTTTCATAAGAAGCGATTTTGAAACTCTGCCCTGCGAATACGACATCGAGCAGAGTGATGCATACTATGTGGGCACCCGTTTCGTTGCCTCCTACGGACACGACGGAAAGAAGATGCAGCTTCATGAATACACTTATTTAAACGGTGTTCTCAGCTCCCTCACGCTGCTCGAAGAAAGCGTTCTCACCGAGCCCGTGAACGATCGCGTGCTGATCGGCACCCGTCCGATCCCTTCGGGCGATACCTCGCGTGATTTCGGCTTTGCCGACTGCCCGCCCACCGAGCTCATCTTTACCGCACCTGTGGATGCCGACATAATCGGCTTCTACGGCTTCAGCGGCGGTGAGTTCAACCGCGGCATAAAGTTTGGCTGCGCTTCCGGCGCCCCGATCCATTCGCCCTGCGGCGGCACCGTTTCTGCAGTGCTCCTTCGCGGCAGTCTTGGGCTGACTGTTGAGGTTTCACACGGCGGCGGCGTTATTACCCGCTATTCCAACCTCCAGTCCGCAGACGTTTTGCTCGGCGATGCGCTCTTGGCCGGTGACGTTATCGGCAGAAGCGGTGAGGGCGGTCTGCAGTTTGAAATTATCATCGGCGGCAAGCCGTACAACCCGCTGTACTATCTTACCATGCCCTGATCCGCACCCTCGGTCGATCGCGGCAAAGCGGCGCAACATCTATTTTCGGAGAAGTTTATGTCATATTTTAGAGTAACAGGCAATATCCCCCTCAAGGGTGAGGTTTCCGTCAGCGGCTCAAAAAACGCCGCTCTTCCCATTCTCTGTGCCACCGTTCTTGCGGGTGAGCCGTGCAGGATCGAAAATCTGCCCGATATCGAGGACGTAAACAGCCTCATTGAGATCCTTACCGCGATGGGCGCGGTCGTGACCAAGCCCCAGAAGGGCGTTGCCGTGATCGACCCAAGACCCATCAAGGAGTATCGCGTTTCCACCGAGATGGCGACGAAGCTTCGTGCATCCTACTATATGCTCGGCTCGCTCCTCGGGCGCTACGGCTATGCCGAGATCGCCGAGCCCGGCGGCTGCTCCATCGGTCAGAGGCCGATAGACTACCATCTGCGCGGCATGCGCGCTCTTGGTGCAAACGTTATAGACCGCGGCGGCATCATCACCGCCGAGGCGAAGGAGCTTCGCGGTGCGGATATCTACCTTGACATGGCGAGCGTTGGCGCAACGATAAATATAATGCTTGCGGCCTGCCGTGCCAAGGGCAAAACTACCATAAACAACGCAGCGCGTGAGCCGCACGTAGTTGACGTTGCAAACTTCCTTATCGCTATGGGCGCGAG
>CADBGC010000088.1 GCA_902794055.1 uncultured Eubacteriales bacterium
GAGGAGGGCGTTAAGAAATGTCTCGGCACGCTCCGCATGGCGATCACCCCCTACTATCTCTCCCTCATCGACCCGAACGATCCCTACGATCCCGTTCGCCGTCAGTGCATCCCCTCCGGCGCGGAGCTCTATCAGGCGCCCGAGGATCAGCTTGATCCCCTGCATGAGGACACCGACTCCCCCGTTCCCGGTCTGACCCACCGCTATCCCGACCGCGTGCTGTTCCTGATCACCGACCAGTGCAGCATGTACTGCCGTCATTGCACCCGCCGCAGGTTCGCGGGTCAGCACGACACCGCGGTGCCCGATCAGCAGATCGAGGGCTGCCTCGACTATATCCGCAATCATCCCGAGGTTCGCGACGTTCTGCTCTCCGGCGGCGACGCGCTCATGCAGAGCGACGCTAAGCTTGAGTACATCATCTCCGAGCTGCGCAAGATCCCGCACGTTGAGATCGTCCGCATCGGCAGCCGCACCCCTGTCGTTATGCCGCAGAGGATCACCCCCGAGCTTTGCGCGATGCTCAAAAAGTATCATCCCGTTTGGCTGAACACGCACTTCAACCATCCCAATGAGATCACCGAGGAGAGTAAGCGCGCCTGCGAAATGCTCGCGGATGCCGGCATCCCCCTCGGCAACCAGAGCGTGCTTCTTGCGGGCGTGAACGACTGCGTTCACGTTATGAAGAAGCTTGTGAACGACCTCGTTAAGATCCGCGTTCGTCCGTACTACATCTACGTTTGCGATCTTTCAATGGGTCTTACTCATTTCCGCACCCCCGTCAGCAAGGGCATCGAGATCATCGAGGGTCTCAGAGGTCACACCAGCGGCTATTGCATCCCCACCTTCGTTGTGGATGCGCCCGGCGGCGGCGGCAAAACTCCGGTCATGCCGAACTACGTCATCAGCCAGACCCCGAGAAAGACCATCCTCAGAAACTTCGAGGGCGTTATCACCACCTACACCGAGCCCGAGCACTACGCCAACGAGTGCCATTGCGAGGTTTGCCGCAAGGCTCGCGAGGAGCAGCCCGACTTCGTCGGCGTTGCCGGCCTCGAGCAGGGTCGCCGCGACGGCAAGATCTCGCTTGAGCCCTCCGATCTTGAGAGAAACAAGAGGGGCAAGCACTAAATCGTTTTCATGCGGTCGGCAGCGCATACTGCCGACCGTACTTCAATAATGCAGGAGGTAAAGCAATTAATGGAAAGCAAACTTAACCTCAATTTTGAACTTGTTGAAAAAGCCCGTCAATCCGCAAGCCGCATTGCAGAGGATACTCAGAGCTTCATAGACGTTCACACCACCGTCACGGTCGAGCGCGCGGTCTGCCGCCTGCTTCTTATCGACGGCGTGAACGAGTTTGACGTTCCCCTTCCGAACGTGGTGGTCGATCACCTCTTCGACAAGGGCATCCTCAACGGCGGCGCTGCTTACTATATCGGCAACGCAATCGCCGAGACCGGCATGACCCCCCAGCAGATCGCCGAGGCCGTGGATAAGGGCGAGATCGATCTTTCGACCGTCCCCCCTCACTCCATCGAGGAGATCCGCGCGGCTATCATGCCCGTTGCGGAAGCCACCGTCGAGCGTATAAGGGGCAACGTTGCAAAGCGCAACGAATACCTCAATGAGTTCGGCGACAAGAAGGGTCCCTATCTTTATATTATCGTTGCGACCGGCAACATCTATGAGGACATCATCCAGGCGAAGGCCGGCGCCAAGCAGGGCGCGGACATCATCGCCGTTATCCGCACCACGGGTCAGAGCCTTCTTGACTACGTTCCCTACGGCGCCACCACCGAGGGCTTCGGCGGCACATACGCGACTCAGGAGAATTTCCGCCTGATGCGCGCCGCGCTCGACGAGGTCGGCGAGGAGCAGCACCGCTATATCCGCCTGTGCAACTACTGCTCGGGTCTTTGTATGCCCGAGATCGCAGCTATGGGTGCGCTCGAGAGGCTCGACGTTATGCTCAACGACGCGCTCTACGGCATACTTTTCCGCGATATCAACATGCAGCGCACGATCGTGGATCAGTTCTTCAGCCGCGTTATAAACAGCTTTGCGGGCGTTATCATCAACACCGGCGAGGACAACTATCTGACCACTGCCGATGCGGTCGAGGAAGCGCACACGGTGCTTGCTTCGCAGTTCCTCAACGAGCAGTTCGCTATCAAGGCGGGCCTTCCCGCGGAGCAGCAGGGTCTTGGTCATGCGTTCGAGATCGATCCCGAGGTCGAAAACGGATTCCTCTACGAGCTCGCTCAGGCGCAGATGGCGAGGGAGATCTTCCCCAAGGCGCCCCTTAAATACATGCCCCCCACCAAGTTCATGACCGGCAACATCTTCCGCGGCCACGTTCAGGATGCGCTGTTCAACATGGTCACGATCCTCACGGGTCAGAAGCTCCACCTGCTCGGCATGATGACCGAGGCGATCCACACGCCGTTTATGAGCGACCGCGCGCTTTCGATCGAGAACGCGCAGTACATCTTCAGCACCATGCACGATCTCGGCGCGGAGCTTTCCTACAAGAAGGGCGGCATCATGGAGACGAGGGCAAACTTCGTGCTCAAGAAGGCGACCGACCTGCTCGGCGAGATCGAGCACATGGGACTTTTCGCAACGCTTGAAAAGGGCGTATTTGCAGATATCAAGCGCCCGCGCGACGGCGGCAAGGGTCTTGCCGGCGTTGTGACGAAGGCCGAGTTCTACTTCAACCCCTTCGTTGAGCTTATGTTCAACGAGGATGTTGCGAAGGGAGGCGAAAAAGCATGAGCGGAGGACTTTATAACACCCATAAAGCGGATTTCGATACCACGCTCGACCTCACCCGTTTGAAGGCCTACGGCGACACGATGAACGACGGCAAGGTGCAGTTCAGCTTCACCCTTCCGGTTAAGAACGATGCGCGCGGCATGGAGGCCGCCCGTCAGCTCGTTCGCAAGATGGGCGTGGACGACCCGAACGTTGCAATCGCCAAATCGCTCGACAAGGAGTTCACCTTCTACGTGGTCTACGGCGGCGTTGCGCACAGCGTTGACTATGAGAATATCCACGTTCAGACCGTTGAAGAGGAAACGATGAGCATGGAGGAGACGAACGAATACATCTCCGAGCATTTTGGCCGCAAGATCATCATGATCGGCGCATCCACAGGCACCGACGCGCACACCGTCGGCATCGATGCGATCATGAACCGCAAGGGCTTTGCGGGTCACTACGGGCTTGAAAGGTACGAGATGGTCGAGGCCATAAACATGGGCGCTCAGGTTCCCAACGAGGATTTCCTCAAGAAGGCGCTCGAAGTGAATGCGGACGTGCTTCTCATCTCTCAGACCGTTACTCAGAAGGATATCCATATTCAGAACCTCACCGAGTTCATCGAGCTGCTTGAGGCCGAGGGGCTTCGCGACCGATTCGTGGTCTGCTGCGGCGGTCCCCGAATCACGCATGAGCTCGCAAAGGAGCTCGGCTTCGATGCCGGCTTCGGCGCAGGCACCTATGCCGATGACGTTGCCACCTTCGCCGTGACCGAGATGGTCAAGCGCGGGATGAAATAATTATTTGCTTTTTCAAACAAACCCCCATGGGATGGCGCATTGCGTCATCCCTTTGCGGTTAAAGCGTAAGGTCTACACTATTCCATTTCTTATTATGAACAAAAAACTCGGAACAAAGGTTTTGCTTGCGGCTGTGATCAGCCACGTTTTCTGGGGCTTCAGCTTCATTGCTTCTCGCACCGCACTCAACACGGCGCATGTTTTCGTGCTTTTGAGCCACCGCTTTCTCATTGCATTTCTGCTTATGACGGCTGTTATGCTTGTTAAGCGAATAAGGCTGAATATAAAAGGCAATAAGCGCGCAGTTTTGCTCGTTCTGCTCGGTCTCTGCGAGCCCGTTATCTATTTCTTCGGAGAGCAGTACGGCATACTGCATTCAAGCACCATCTTTTCGGGCGTTATGATCGCGATGATACCGATAGTTTCTATACTTGCCGCCGCGCCGATACTGAAGGAAAGGCCTACGATTTGGCAGCTTGTTTTCAGCGTTATATCGGTTGCGGGCGTTATAGGCATCGGGCTGATGACGCGCTCGAGCGGCTCGCTCGATCTGATAGGCGTTGTGGCGCTGACAGTTGCCGTATTTGCCGCCTGCGCGTACACTCTGCTTGGAAGGGGCATATCCAAGGAATTCTCGCCGTTTGAGCGCACCTATATGATGCTTGCGGTCGGTGCCGTTGTGTTCACGGTGCTCGCAGCCTTCCGATGCGATTTCAGCCCCAAGGCTTACTTCGCGCCGTTCGGCGATATCCCCTACCTTCTCAGCACGCTCTTCCTCGGAATATGCTGCTCGTTCATAAGCTATTTCCTTGTTTCATACGCTATAACGCATCTCACCGTGGCGCAGGCAACGGTGTTTGCGAACCTGACCACGGCCGTGTCCGTATTCGCAGGAGCCGCGCTTCTCAAGGAGCCCTTCTCATGGATCGGTCTTGTTTTCTGTGCCATGATCCTGCTTGGAATATACGGAGTTCAGCGTTCATCACGAGTCAGCAAAGGAGAATAACGCTTATTCCGTTCCAAATCAGTGAAAAAACATATAAATTCGCCTTTTAACAGTTGAAAAAACCTTGCTTTGATGCTATAATAACTTCGTGTGTCATTATGGCTCATATTACCCGATCGTTTGATCGGCAAACGAGATGCGGAGTTTATTCATGGAAAGAAAGTATACCTTAGCCGATGTAAACATACTTATTAAGACCGATTTCGATTTCGACGACGTTGAAAGGTATATTCCCTTTATCTCCGATTTCGACACGCCAGATCTGACCTATGAGTTCATAACGGTGGATAAGCTGCCTGAGCTTCCCGAGGAGCCAATTTTTTACGATGGCATGGTGCGCATCTGCCGCAAGGACGGCATCACTTATCGCTGCTATGCGTATTCCAAGCTTTCCGCAAATGCCATCATGACGGATGAGCGTATAAACGAAGGCATACTGACCATCTACGTATCCAGATTGATCGTATGCTCATTACAGAGCGAAATGCGTGTCTTCGATCATCTTGCCATTGAGCACGCAATGGCGCTTTTCGGCGGCACTCTGCTTCATTCCTCCTGCATCTCATACGAAGGAAAGGCCATACTGTTCACTGCGCCTTCGCAAACAGGAAAATCCACTCAGGCCGAGCTGTGGCGAAAGCACCGGAACGCTACCGTTATTAACGGCGACCGTTCGCTGATAAAGCTGAAGGACGGCGTGCTTCATGCATTCAGCCTTCCCTACTGCGGAACCTCAAATATCTGCAAAAACTACAGTGCGCCCATACGCGCTATAGTTATTCTGCGCCAGGCTCCCTACAATCGCATATCCACGCTTCGCCCCTCAGTCGCTTTCCGCGATCTTTACGAGGGCTGCGCAGCAAACGTATGGTACAGCGACGACGTGAAGGTGATATGCGATCTTGTTGAGCAGATGATAGAAACCGTGCCCGTTTATCTGCTTGAATGCCTGCCAAACGAGGATGCTGTAAACACTCTTGCAGAAGAGCTTGGGCTTTGATCCAACAATAAATACACTGAATTCGATCGGAGAATAATATGGAATCCAACAATCCACCAAAGGTTCAATCAATTCGCAGAAGCAACGAGCCTCCGCTTATTCGTTATCTGATGTCCAAGGCGGGGCGTACGGGCACCCCCATCTCCGGAACCTTTGAGCTTACTCCCCGCTGCAATTTTGACTGCAAGATGTGCTACGTGCATCTCACAAAGGGTCAGCAGACCGAGCGAGGCAGGGAGCTTAGCGCAGATCAGTGGCTTTCCCTTGGAGAAACCGCTGCGAAAAACGGCCTTTTGATGCTGCTTTTGACCGGCGGCGAGCCCCTGCTGCGCCCCGATTTCATCGAGATCTTCGAGGGTCTCAAAAAGCTTGGCATAATGATCTCGATCAATACGAACGGATCGCTTTTGGACGACGATATGCTTTCTTATTTCAAGCATAATCCGCCGTACAAATTCAATATTTCGCTCTACGGTGCATCCGAAGAAACCTATGAGCGCCTCTGCGGCAACGGCGCAGGCTTCCGTAAAACGGTTCATGCGCTCAAGACCCTTAAGGAGTACGGTATAACCGCTAAGGTAAACCTGAGCGTAACCCAATATAACGCAAGCGACGTTGAAGGCATTTATGCCATTGCGGACGATATCGGCCTGCACGTTCAGGCTGCCTCCTATATGTTCCCGCCGATGCGCCGTTCCCACGACATGATCGGCTGCGGAGACCGCTTCACAAGCGATGAATCCGCCGAGATGAAGTTTCGCCTGAATCTGCTCAGAATGGATGATGAGCGCTTCATGGAATTGGGCAAGTCCATGATCGACGGCATCCGCGTTCTCAGCGAGGATGATGAATGCCTCGACGTTCCCACCGTTGAGGAGCAGAGCCCCTCCGAGCATATCCGATGCCGCGCAGGACTCTGCACCTTCTGGCTCACCTGGGACGGACGTATGCTGCCCTGCGGCATGATGGAGACCCCTTCCTGCTCGGTTCTCGAACTTGGCTTTTCTGAAGCTTGGAAGCGCACCCACGAGGCAACGAAGTCCATCTTCATGCCGCCCAAATGCACGTCCTGCGACAAACGCTCTGCCTGCGACGTTTGCGGCGCATCCGTCTATACCGAAACAGGCGCTTTCGACGGCGAGCCCCCCAAATACATTTGCAATCTGACCGAAAAGTACATGAAGCTTGTGCTTGATGAATACAACCGGCGCCTTGCGCTCACCGGCGCTGAGAACAGCGGCAAGAGTAAGTGATCCGCATAAAGGCATGCCATTCAAGGAGGTTTAAAAATGCAGTTAAAGAATAACTATGTTGTCCGTGAGATCATGGGCGAAACGATCCTCGTTCCCGTTGGCGATCATCTTTTGGAGTTCAACGGACTTATCACGCTCAACGAGCTGGGTGTGTTCATTCTCAAAGCTGTGCCCGAAGTGGACAACGAGGAGCAGATCGTTGACCGTATCCTCGAGGAGTACGACATTGACAGGGAGACCGCCAGCGCCGACGTTGCCGAATTCCTTGATAAGCTCAGGGAGATCTGCATACTTTAAAAGAATAAACAAGCATCGATTTATGTAATAAACGAGCCGCAAATCGGCTCGTTTATTACTATTATTTTGTTTTATTCTTCGATCAGAAGCCGCCGCACGAGGATGCCTTCGGCTTCGCTTCCGAAGAAGCTGTCTCGGTTTCAAGCGGAGTCTGCGCCTCGGCGGAGGAATCATGCATATAGGGCTCGATGCTCTCAAGCATCTGCTCATAGCTCATATACGCGCCGATCTTATGCATGAGCACCTTCCCCGTTTTATCCACCACAAGTGTCTGCGGAATGGAGCTGCTCGTGTAGAACACCTTGTCGAGCTCGGCGGTGGAGCGCAGATTCGTCCACTCAAATCCGTTTTCCGAAAGATACTGTTTTGCGGTTATCGGAGTGCATCCGTTCCCCTCGCAGATAACGCCCACGAGCTGAACGTCCTGTTCCGAGGTTTCGGTAAAATGCTTATGAAGCTTGGAAAAATCCGGCATCTCCGCTCTGCAGGGCGGGCACCATGTGGCCCAGTAGTTTATAACGGTCAACTCCGCTTTTTGAAAGAGCGATGAATCGACTTCGTTACCGTTCAGATCCTTTGTTTTAAAATCCTCAATGGTCATCCCAACGGCCGGCCCCACGATCTGTGCGCCAAGAGCCGGTGTTTTGACTGTGGAATACGCGATGAAAGCGAGAAGGATTCCAAAGGTCAATGCTATCAGTTTCTTCATTTTTCATTTATCGGCTGCAAATGCAGCCACTCCCCAATCATTTTTCTTTTGTAAACACAGCTTTGATAAGCAAGCCTGCGCCTACTGCGGCAGGCACGAGCATCAGGAACATATCCAGAAGCGTTCCATGGAACGAAAGCCTTGTTCCGAGGATGAGCAGCAGCACGAGAAGTGCTATCAGTATCGGAAAGAGTATTTTCGTTACCTTGCTCTGGGTAGCAACGTACAGGATGATGTCGAGCAGTATGAGCGCGACGACGATCCCGCCGGTGGAAACGGAGCTTCCAAAGCGGTAGAAGCCCCAGGACTGTATTCTGGTGCTTTTGAAAAACATAACTATGCCGATGGCAACGAGGATGAAGCCTATCAAAAACAGCGTATCTTTTCTTTTCATATTCCCTCCAAACGTTCATTTTAAGTGCGATGCTCCGCAGCTTACTATCATATTATAGCGCGCATTTATCATTATTACAACGCCTTTGTGTGAGTTTATCACAGTCTTAACTCATTTCGGTTCAAAATCTCCGGGAAAAAGCAGCGCACGAACGGCTT
>CADBGC010000089.1 GCA_902794055.1 uncultured Eubacteriales bacterium
TGAGAAGGCTGCGATGGCCGAGATGTTTGCCCATCTCCCCGAAAAACTCCTCAATATGAGCTTTGAGGACGTCAAATAATCCCTGTTGAAAACAGTATCATGAATCTCGGAGCTTATCGATGCGCTCGGCGTATTCCTTAAGCTCCGTATTAGTTAGATGAAATGGAAGATCTTTTCTCAAGCTCAATAAAATCTCATGCGCCGCTTGCGGATAGGATGCGCCCAACAACGCTCGATGAGTTCATAGGGCAGGAGCATATCGTGGGCAGGGGCTCATTACTGCGCCGCGCCATAATTGCGGATTCGCTGCAAAGCTCCATCTTCTGGGGGCCGCCCGGCTGCGGGAAGACCACGCTTGCTTCGGTGATCGCGCATACCACGAACAGCCGCTTCGTGAAGCTGAACGCCGTCACTTCAGGCGTAAAGGAGGTGCGAGAGGTAATAGCCGAGGCCGAGGAAGCGCTGAAGCTCTACGGCAAGGAGACCTTCCTGCTTCTTGATGAATGCCATAGATGGAGCAAGGCGCAGTCCGATTCGATCTTACCGGCGCTTGAGAACGGCACGGTCAAATTCATCGGCTCCACCACCGAAAACCCGATGATCGCGATGACAGGCGCGATAGTGAGCAGGTGCCGCCTCTTCCAATTCTATCCGCTGAGCATCGATGATATCAAAAAGGCGATGCTTAGAGCGATGGGGGACGGCGAAAAGGGGCTTGCCATGTTCTCGCCGATGGTGGATGATGATGCGCTCGAGCACCTTGCGGTAATATCAAACGGCGATGCAAGAACCGCGCTCAACGCGCTTGAGCTTGCCGTCCGCACCACCGAACCGATCGACGGAAGGGTGCATATAACCCGCGAGATCGCCTCCGAATCCATCCAGAAAAAGGTGACAAAATGCGATGAGCAGCAGCTCTACGACATGCTCTCCGCGTTCTGCAAATCCCTTCGCGGGGGCGACAGCAACGCCGCGATAGCATGGTTTGCGCGGCTCATCTATGCGGGGCTCGATCCGCGGATAATCTGCAGAAGGCTGATCGCCCATGCCTCGGAGGACGTTGGCCTTGCAAATCCAAATGCCATGCTCCAGGCCGTCGCTGCGGCGCAGGCGCTTGAATTCATCGGTCTGCCCGAGGCAAGGCTGAGCATAGTTCAGGCGATAATCTTCATCTGCGAAAGCCCAAAGTCCAATTCGGTCGTGATGGCGCTCGATGAGGCCTTTGCCGATGCCGAAAACACTGTTGACGAGCCGGTGCCAATCCATCTGCGCGATACTTCGTTCAGAGGGGCGGAAAAGCTCGGGCATGGCGTTGGCTATAAATATCCCCACAACTATCCAAATCATGAGGTGGAGCAGGAATACATGCCGCCCTCGGTAAAGGGAAAGGAGTATTACGTTCCTTCCGATATGGGAGTTGAGGCAAGGATAAAGGCAAAGCATGATGCGAAAAAGAACGGCTGAGCGCCGCTTTGCCCGCCGAGTGCATAATACATTAAGAAATTTTTTGAGTTTTTGCTCAAAACACTTGTAATGCAATACCAAAAATTGGTATAATATCAGCTGTACGGATAATGCGCGGAGTGTCTGCGCATTATCGATTAGTTTCAGAAAGGTGTTTATTGAGGTAGATAAATGAAGTGCAATAATTGTGGACATAAAAATAAGGACGGCAACAAGTTCTGCTCGGAATGCGGAACGCCGCTCACCGTAAACAACAGGAATTCCTTTGAAGAGGAATGGGATGCACTGGAGGAGCAGGAGAACGCTTCGAGCTATCTGAGCGAGCTTGAGGACAGCTTCTCAGGCGGAGTGGACGATTGGGCAAACGAGTCGGAGGGCTTCTTCGATGAGACCGATGCCAAGCAAAGCGGCTTTGCTTCGGGCAAGCGCCGCGGCGAGCAGAATCGGCGCAGAGCTTCGGATAACGGATCGATCAAGGCTGCGGGCAGCGCAAAGCAGAGCGGCGAAGCTCGAAACGAGCGAGCTGCAAGGGAAGCTGCGAACGAACGCTCGAGCGGCGGCTCAAGGGGTTCCGCTTTGAACAAGATCCTGCTTATCCTGTTGATAGCTCTGCTTGCAGTTATGGCGGTCGTGGTTTACTTCGCGATCAAGGGCGGCATCGGAACGGGCGTTCCGAAGAAATCTCAATACGAGGTCAAGCATAATCCGAACGATCCAAACAAATACTACGTCACCGTTCGCGCAAACGAGGGCACCACGCTCGTTTTCGAGGGAACGGACGGCAGCAAGAAGGAGCTCGAGGTTTCTTCAAAGAGGGACGTAACCTTCAACGTGCATAAAAACTCCCTGCTTCCGCAGACCTATATCGAAACAGAGACCGTAATGGTTCAGCCCATGGTGTTCCAGATCGATGCTGAGGGCAATAAAACCATCATCGAGATACCCGAATTCGAGATGGAGGTTCCCGGGATCAACCTTGAATTCTTCACCCCCGAGAGCTTTGAGTCCGATAACGGCATCATCACTATCGAGGGCTGTCTTGCCAAGGGTCAGCCGGATACCGAATTGACCGTCAACGGCGAAAAGCTTTCGATCGATGAAGAAGGCAATTTTGCATACTCGGTAAAACGCGATATGGGCGAGCACAGCTTTGAGTTCGTTGCCCAGCGCATTGCACACAGAACCAAGCGCGTGAACTTCAATGCAAACGTGACCCGTGTGCTCACCGCCGATCAGATAATTGTTATTCCCGACACCTTCCATGCGCGCTCTCTGAATGTTGAAGAGTCCATCAGGGTATACGGCGCCGTTCCTGCGGGAGCAAGCATCGGCATTTCGTCCAACGACCCCGATTTCACCCTCAAGACCGAGCCCGAGATCGATGCAAGCGGCAACTTCGGCTTCGAGGTCAATCTGCCCATACCGGCAAAGTCCTATAAATTCCTCATCACCGCCACCCTTGAGGACGGCACGGTGTTTGAGCGTCCGTTCAGCGTTGAGCGTCCCCCCGTGTACTCCGAATACGTTCCCACGGTTTGGCCGGGCACCTATGAGGAGATGAGCAAGCCCGTCCACGTGAGCGATCTGCGCGGCTTCAAGATCCAGGGAACCATAAGCGAGATCATCTACGACGGCGATTATCTCGTTGCGAAGCTGACTCTCGACGGCGGCGCGCTGATCGAGATCGAGTACCATGATCATTACTCCACCGCTACCGGCCTCGAGGTCGGCTCGAGATACACCATGTACGGCTATTCGCTCGGCACGGGCGTTTCGCCGGACGGCAATCTCAGGCTGTTCATCTGGTTCGTTCAGGACTGACGAATTACGAATAATCGATACAATGCAGTTTGCAGGGCACCAAATGCCCTGCAATTGCTTTTTGATAAAGCATACGCTTGCGCCAACAGGCGGTGATCGGAAAAATCCTGCTTCTATGGACAAGTCGACCCAACATGTGTTAAAATATATGAAAACGAGCGGTGTCTGCCGCTCCTTGAAAGGGTAAGGAGGTTTTATAATGAAGTCCGATACAATTCACGTCACGAGTAAAGGCCAAGGCTTGAGCGAAGCGCTCGAGCAGGCAGATAAGGTTGCAGTGTTTAAGGGCTTGAGCAAGAAGAGTGCGCTGCAGCTTCGCCTTTTGACCGAGGAAATGATGGGCATGATGCGCGCATTGAACGGAGAGAAGGAGGCCGAGTTCTGGATTGACGATGAGGACGGCGCATTTGCTCTGCATCTGAAGGCGGAAACGGTTATGAACTCCTCGCTGAGGAGCAATCTGCTCAATGTTTCAAAGAGCGGTAAAAACTCCGCAGCCAAGGGCGTTACAGGCAAGCTTCGAGATCTGTTTGAGCGATTCATGGAGCCGCAAAGCGTGGGCATTGGAGAGGTGATCCCGCTTATGGATCACACATTTGCAAGCGCCGAGTTCGGTGTGCTTCCGATACAAGGCGTGGATCGATGGTCGCTGAGCACATACAAGCAGGCCGCCGAGGATGGGCGCGCTCCGAAGGAAGCATGGGATGAGCTTGAAAGATCCGTGATCGCCCGCCTTTCGGACGACGTTCTTATCGGGATCGCGGGCTCGCACGTTGAAATGACGGTATTAAAAAGTTTTGATTGAATACAGAAGAGGAGGAACCTTAAATGAAAATCATTAAAACTCGTAACGGAAACTCGCTGACCCTCGAGCTTCAGGGCAGGCTCGATACGCTCACCTCTCCCGAGCTTGAGGCGGTCATAAACACCGTGCTCGACGGAGTAAACGAGCTCACCATCGACTGCAGGTATCTGGAATACATATCTTCGGCGGGGCTTCGCGTTATGCTCTGCGCAGAAAAGAAGATGAACGATAAGGGCGCGATGAAGGTTGTAAACGTAAACGATATGGTGAACGAGATCTTCGAGATCACCGGCTTCTCCGAGATACTCACGATCGAATGATCGACGGATCATCTTAAAAACAAGCCGCTGAAATTCTCCGCGATAAGGGAGGCGTTTTCGGCGGCTTTTATCATTTCAGGTTGGTCAAACCGACTCGATCAGTCGGAACTCCCGTCGGTTTCCGTCTATCAGACCATCGCTCTTCATGGCCTTGATCTCGCGCATCATCGCGCTGCGATCCACGTTCAGATACTCCGAAAGATCAACAAGGCTCATGGGTATCGTAAAATAACCGTCCGAGGTCTTGGGGGAGATGGAGGAGGCATAGTTCAGATACGCAAGCACCTTCTGGCGGATCGAGTTTTGATGCAAAAAGGAGATGTGAAGCGAAAGCCCCTGCGATTTCTGAGCAGCCATTATAAACAGATTGCTGATTATCTGGCTGTGGTGTTCGCAAAGATTCATGCAGGGCTTGACTATATGCTCGTAGTCGAGAAAAAGCACGCGGCAGTCGGTATCGGCAGTTACCATATACGCGAAGCTGTTGAGAGGCAGGGCAAAGGGCTCTCCGAAAACGTCACCCTCGTTTATGCGTTCGATAAGAAAGATATCCCCGTCCTCGTTGAGTATTTGAAGCTTCGCGCTTCCGCTCTCAAGCACCTCGACCCGCTTGGGCGCGGATGAGTCATAGGTAAGTATGGTTTCACCTGCGGAGTAATTTTTCCAATATGGTTTAAAGCACGGCAGGATCATATCCATAGATTCCTTGCTTATTCGATCGAAAATATTCCGCTTATCCATCGGCAAAGCTCCTTTATTCTCAAATACTTTTAAATTATAGCAGAAAAAAGTGATAAATACCACCGTTTTGTTGCAAATGTCACAATATCTTTCTTCGTATACATGTAAAATCTGAATATATAAGGCGGTGCAGCAGCTGCGCCCGAAACAGAAATCAAAACGCTAAACGAAAACGGAGGTAGAAAAATGCTTTTTAAAACAACAGAAGCTCATGAGCAGCTCAGAGCCAAGGTCAGAGCCTTCGCCGAAAAGGAGATCGCACCTATCGCTTTCATGCTCGATCAGAAGAACGAGTTTCCGACCGATGCTGTGAAAAAGCTCGGCGAAATGGGGCTCATGGGCATCCCGTACCCCAAGGAGTACGGCGGAGCGGGAATGGATGTTCTCAGCTACGCGATAGCGGTCGAGGAGCTTGCCCGCGTGGACGGCGGCTCCGGTGTTATCCTCTCCGCGCACGTTTCGCTCGGCAGCTACCCGATAATGGCGTACGGCACCGAGGAGCAGAAGCAGAAGTATCTCGTTCCGCTTGCTAAAGGTGAGAAGATCGGCGCCTTCGGTCTCACCGAGGAAAACGCCGGCTCCGATGCGGGCGGCACCGAGACCACCGCCGTGGATAAGGGCGACTACTATCTTTTGAACGGCGGCAAGATCTTCATCACCAACGCGCCCAAGGCGGATACCTACGTGGTTTTCGCCGTCACCACTCCCGATATCGGCACGAAGGGCATCAGCGCGTTCATCGTTGAAAAGGGCTGGAAGGGCTTTGAATTCGGCGATCATTACGACAAGCTCGGCATCCGCTCTTCTTCGACCGCGGAGCTCATCTTCAACGACGTGAAGGTGCCCAAGGAGAACCTGCTCGGCAAGGAGGGCGAAGGCTTCAAAATTGCAATGTCCACCCTCGACGGCGGCCGTATCGGCATCGCTGCGCAGGCACTCGGCATCGCGCAGGGCGCATACGAAAAGGCGCTCGTTGAAGCCCGCGAAAGGGAGCAGTTCGGTCAGCCCATCGGCGTGAATCAGGGCATCTCCTTCAAGCTTGCGGATATGGCAACCAAGCTCCGTGCGGCGCGATTCCTCGTTTACTCTGCGGCCGAGCTTAAGGAGAATCACGAATCCTACGGCATGGAGGCAGCGATGGCGAAGATGTACGCTTCCGATATCGCGATGGAGGTCGTTTACGATGCAATGCAGATCTTCGGCGGCTCCGGCTTCCTCAAGGGTATGGACGTTGAGCGCGCCTACAGGGATGCGAGGATCACCTCTATATATGAGGGTACGAACGAGATCCAGCGCGTGGTCATAGCTTCATACCTGCTCGGCAGGATAGGCAAAAAGACTGCGGGCGCATCAAGAAGCGCCGCAAAGAAGCCCGCACCCGTAACGGGCGTTAGAAAGGGCCGCATCTTCCGCGAGGGCGATGCTAAGGATAAGGTAGCCGAGCTCGTTTCAGCGCTCAAGGCGGACGGCTACGATTTCACCGTCGGCATCCCCGCCGACACACCGATAGCCGAGGCCGAGCGCGTAGTTTCCGCCGGCAAGGGCATCGGCGATAAGATGAATATGAAGCTCATCGAGGAGCTTGCCCATGCGGCGGGCGCGGCGATAGGCTCGTCCCGTCCCGTTGCGGAAACGCTCCAGTACCTGCCGCTTAATCGCTACGTCGGTATGTCCGGCCAGAAATTCCGCGGCAATCTCTACATCGCCTGCGGCATCAGCGGCGCGAAGCAGCATCTCAAGGGCATCAAGGATGCTTCCACGATAGTTGCAATCAATAAAAACGGCAACGCACCCATCTTCAAAAACTGCGATTACGGCATAATCGGCGACGTAAACGAGATTCTTCCGCTTCTCACCGAGGCTCTCGGCACCGGCGAAAAGACCGATGCGCCCCCGATGGTCAAGATGAAGCGCCCGCTTCCGCCCAAGCCCACGCCCACAGGGCCGATCTACGTTTGCAACGGCTGCGCGCATGAATACGATCCCGACCTTGGCGACGAGGAAGCCGAGATCGCTCCCGGCACCCAGTTCAAGGATCTGCCCGAGGATTGGGTCTGCCCTGAGTGCGCCGAGCCGAAGGCAAACTTCATCATCAGAACCATTCGCGGTCTGTAAGCACCGATAACGAACCGAATTTGTTTAACTCAGAAGGGAGAAAGCCATGCATTGTGTAAGACAAGTTGTTGATAACCTTTATTGGATCGGTGCAAACGACCACAGAACGCACCTTTTCGAGAATATCCATCCGATACCCTACGGCGTTTCGTATAACTCCTACCTGCTTCTCGATGAGGAGACCGCCGTGTTCGACGGCGTGGACTGGAGCGTAACGCGCCAGTATCTCGACAATATCGAGTATCTTCTGAACGGCAGAAAGCTCGATTACTTCGTTTGCAACCATCTTGAGCCCGACCACTGCTCCTCGATGTACGAGCTGTTCGTGCGCTATCCCGAGTGCAAGGTCATCGCCACCGAAAAGGCGTTCATGATGATGCGCCAGTTCGGCTATCGCGTGGACGACCATCAGCAGATCCAGGTCAAGGAGGGCGACACCTATCAGATCGGAACGCACACCCTCGCCTTCGTTGAGGCGCCGATGGTGCATTGGCCCGAGGCGATGGTAACGCTGGACGTGACCAACGGCGTGCTGTTCTCTGCGGACGGCTTCGGCTCGTTCATCGCGCTCGACGGCAAGCTTTGGAACGACGACGTGAACTACGACCGCGACTGGATCGACGAAGCGAGAAGATATCTTGTTAATATAGTAGGCAAGTATGGGCCGCATATCCAGCTTCTGCTCGGCAAGGCGGCAACGGTGCTCGACAAGATCAAGTATATCTGCCCGCTCCACGGCCTCATCTGGCGCAGTGATTTTATGTACATAATCGATAAGTACAACCATTGGAGCACCTACACCCCCGAGGAGAAGGGCGTTCTGATCTGCTACGCCTCGATGTACGGCGGAACGGAGGCTGCGGCGCAGGCGCTCGCATCCAAGCTCTGCGAAAAGGGCTTCACGAACGTCAGGGTCTGCGACGTATCCAATACGCACGTTTCCTACCTTATCTCGGATGCGTTCAAGTATTCGCATATCGTGTTCG
>CADBGC010000090.1 GCA_902794055.1 uncultured Eubacteriales bacterium
TTTTTTAAATAATTCTATAGCTTTTTGGACTCTTCCTAAATCATCAAGATAAATTACACCCAAGTTATTATATGCAATATCGTATGTTCGGCAACACGGTCGACCCGGAAAGGGGAAAGCCTACTGCTTCGGAATTCGTTGAAACGATAGTGCGGCATACCATTGAGCGCTTATCCGGCGTGATCGATTACAAGAATTTTTGATTAGGAGTTCTTTGGCGAGGTAAAGCATGTATATCATTGGCAGAGGCAAGCTAATAACTCTATCGGGATCGACTCCGCTTCTTGAAAACGGAGCCGTTGCCGTTGACGGCGGAACCATTGTTGACGTCGGCAAAACGGAACGAATGCTCGAAGCCTACCCAAGTGCGGAGTTTATTGACGTGGACGGAGCTGTTATTGCTCCCGGCTTTATCGATATGCATGCGCATTCAAGAAACGTCGTTTTCGGCTCGGCCGCGATCCCGCGCTTTCGTCCTGAAAAAAGATTTAACATGCTTAAAAACTGCCTTTGGCAGCTCGAAAGCGGGGTGGATCACTCAATTGCATCCGCGCTCGCCTATGCCTTTGCGATAAGAGCCATCAAGAACGGAATAACAACGGTTTTTGAGCAGCATTCGGTGCCCGATCATCCGAGCGGAAGCCTTTATTCCATCGCTTCTGTGTTCAGAGAATGCGGGCTTCGAGCCTGCATCGGCTATGACGTGAGTGAAAGATTTGGCTCAAGGAGAGCCTCGGCTTCCATAAAGGAGAATGCTGAGTTCATAGAGTTTTGCGCAAGCCTCAATATCGAAACAGTAAAACCTGCGTTCGGAATGAACTCTTCGCTTGAGCTCGGCAATTCAATGCTCGCTGCATGCATCGGAGCAAGCTCGTCGAAAGCGCGCATACATATTCATATTGGCGAAACGCCCGAGGAAAATCTTATAGCACTGCGCAGATTCGGCTGCTCGCCCATTCAAAAGCTTTTCCAAGCATCCGCCATCAGTGCAGGCTCTCTGTTTCTTTGCGGACCGTTTACCGATAAGGCAGATCTTGAGCTGATAGTTGCAAACGACTGCGCGGCGGTCATCTCGCCCTCTATGGCTTCGCTTTTATCCTGCGCTTACTCATCCGAATTCGAGAAAATGGCGCTTGAAAGAAAGCTGTGCTTGGGTACGGATTCGCTTTGCGCAGGTATGCTTGAAGCGGCGCGGAATGCCGTTTTTCAGTTCGACATAAGCGGAATGGAGAGTTCAAGTATTCTCCTTCCCGCAGTGAATATGCTGTTCTATGCAAATCCCGATGCGGCATCAAGGGTTTTCGGAAGAAGGCTCGGGGTTATTGAGCCGGGCGCTGCTGCCGATATAATAGCACTCCGCCCTTGCATTCAGCAGCAATTTGAAACCGAAGACGAGCTGCTCGGCTCTTTGATATGGTCGGGCGCAGTATGTGAGCTTACCATGGTAAACGGCAGAATACTTATGCGCGGCGGCAAGCTGAGCGAGCTTGACGAAAAGCGAATAGCAAACGATTATTCCGCTGCGGCATCAAAACTGCTGTCGGGTATGCTCCACGAATAACGAGAGGAAGTGATAATGTTTGGAGCGGAATTCAATGAGCGAAGGTATCGACTTTGATATGCGGAATGCCTCATCCTTAAAGCGCTGCGCGGCATTCGTTTATTTCGTATGTTCAACAAGGGAACAGGCGCAGGAGATGGGGGAGCGGCTCGTTGAGTATTCCGCCTCGATAGGCTTTGATGCATGCGAAGTATTCTTCGACAGATCGGGTGAGCCGCCTCACGTGCTTGTAAATCTGCTTCATATTTGCCGCAATATGCCTCAGAGCGTTATAGTCGCCGAAAGCCGCAGCAGCTTCGCTTCTTCACAAGTCAACCCGCAAGCGATAATGCATTTTGCTTCATCTCACGGCATCAGGATCGTATTTAAAGCTAAAGATGATGGCGGTTCCGAAACTATTGGCAAATCAACGACTCGTTATCTGAAATACATTAGCAACTATTACGGCCGTGGAATCTTAAACGACAAAGCTTCATCCGTTCCTTCCGTGCCGGAGTATCGCCTCGGATCCATCGGAAGGCTTCCTCTTGGGTACTGCGCCGTAAATTCAAAGGTGGAAATCTCGCCAAGAAGCGCCGAAGCCGTTCAAGAAATATTCAAGCTGTTTTCACAGGGCATCAGCGTTCGTGAGATCGAAAAGCGTGTGAAGGAAAGCTTTGCCGATATAAGGTGTCCAACAAGGAACCAAATCTATTTTATTATCGATAACAGTCGCTATATCGGAAGCGATGACAACGGCGTTGCGCTCCCGCCCATTATTGAGAATCGGTTGTGGCTTGACGTTCGCGCCGAAGCTTGTAGAAGAGGTCTTGCACCAAAGGAGCATCTGTTTCTGCTCAAGAATCTTTTTTATAAGGATGTTGGAAGAATGCGTCCCTCCGCATACTGCCGCAGCATCCATGCGCCAGCTTACGTTATTGAAAGCGCAGGAAAGAGCATCTGCATTGATGCCGAAGAGATCGAAGCACTGGTGCTCAAATGCGCAGAAAGAATGCTTGCCTCTGATCTTGATGCTGTAGCAGGCATGTGCATGTCAGCCGCAAAGCAGGCGGCTCATTTCAAAAACGAGCTTTTAGAAACATTTGAAAAACGCACAGCGCTGATAGATTCTTTCACGGCGCCAATCAGCGATAGCATATCCATGAAAGCGATGGTAAAAGGGCTTGATCTGATGCGCATAGAGATGAGACTCTCCGAGCTGAACGAGGAATACGAGCGGTATTACCTTGAGCTTCTGTCCAAAACAGATGCTGAAATCGATGAGTTTTTCCATCGAATGAAGCAGCTTGGCTCGCTCTGCGCTGAGGAAAAAAGGTACTTTCTCAATATTCTGATCAAAGAGATCACCGTGTGCTCCGATGAGATCTGTATTTGCTGTTTTTCCACGAAGATAAAGCGAATCCATACTCAGCCGAAATTCAGAATGATCTTAAGCGGCCAATAATTCATGCGCAATGCTTATTTACACCATTATATAGCTTTCTTTCTTGCTAAAAACTCACTGTTCATGTATAATACTCATGTAAATTACCTTAAGGAACGGTACTATGTGCAACACTATATCCATTGAAAGCGAAAAAGGCTTTTTTTCCGATGCGATAAACGCCGTCAAAGCAAGAACGGCTGACCTCGCTCTAAAATACTTCATCGAAACTTACGGCTGCCAAATGAACGAGCATGACTCCGAAAAGCTTGCCGGTATGCTCAGGGAATGCGGCTATACCAAGGCGGAGACAAAAAAGGATGCGGATCTTATCCTTTTCAACACCTGCTGCGTTCGTGAGCATGCCGAAAAGCGCACCTTTGGAAACGTCGGCTTTGTTAAGGAACTTAAGGCGGAGAATCCGCGCCTGATACTTGGCGTTTGCGGCTGCATGATGCAGCAGAAGGACGTTGCAAAGCGGCTCTTCGACCGTTTTCCGTTTGTGGATCTTGTTTTCGGAACACACGAGCTCAAGAATTTTCCCGAAATGCTCCTAAAGGCGCTCGAAGAGAAAAGAGTTTTCCAAATCAGCGAGTCCGACGGCGAGGTCATAGAGGGGCTTCCCGTTGAAAGGGTCGAGGGCTTCTCCACCTTTGTGAACATAATGTACGGCTGCAACAATTTTTGCACCTACTGCATCGTGCCCTACGTTCGCGGCAGGGAGCGTTCAAGAAAAGCCGAGGACATAGTGAACGAGGTGCGCGAGGTCGTATCCTCGGGCTATAAGGAGATAACTCTGCTCGGTCAAAACGTCAACTCCTACTCGAGCGACGGCTTGGATTTCCCCGCGCTTTTGAGGCTCGTTTGCCGCGAGGTTCCCGAACTCAAGCGGCTTCGTTTCATGACTTCGCACCCCAAGGATCTTTCCGACGGGCTTATTCAGGCTATGTCCGAGCTCGACAATCTTTGCAAGCATATCCATCTGCCCGTTCAGTCGGGAAGCGACCGCATCCTCAAGGCAATGAACAGAAAATACACATCGGGTGCATATCTTGAGCTCGTGGATAAGCTTCGCTCCGCTGTTGCAAACGTTGAGATCACGACCGATATCATCGTCGGCTTTCCCGGCGAAACCGATGAGGATTTCGAGGCGACCTGCGAGCTCGTTCGCAGGGTGGGGTACAGCAACGCCTACACCTTTGCCTATTCTCCGCGCGGCGGCACGATAGCGGCAAGGATGGAGAATCAAATCCCCGAGGATGAAAAAAAGCGCAGGCTGAATACGCTGAATGCTGTGCTTGCCGAAACGATCCCATCGAATAACGATAAGTACATCGGCTTTGAGGGCGAGATACTCGTTGAAGGCGTGGATCACAGAGGCGATCCGCTCCTTTTCGGCAAGCTTTCCAATTTCAAAATGGTATACGTTGAGGGCGATGAAAAGCTGATCGGCACCTTTGTTCCCGTGAAGGTGGACGGTTATCGCTTCAATTCCCTTTTCGGACATATTATCGATGGGTGATGCTATGGCTTCTTTAACTCCGATGATGCGCCAATACCTCGAGCTGAAGGAAAAATACAGTGATTGTTTGCTGTTTTTCCGCCTCGGTGATTTTTATGAAATGTTCTTTGACGATGCTGTGTGCGCGTCAAAGGAGCTTGAGCTTACCCTAACGGGTCGCGACTGCGGCCTTCCCGAGCGCGCCCCGATGTGCGGCGTTCCGTATCATTCGGTAAATACCTATATCACGAGGCTCATTCAAAAGGGCTACAAGGTAGCTATCTGTGAGCAGATAACCGACCCCGCGCTCTCAAACGGACTTGTGGAGCGGGACGTTATAAGGGTCATCACTCCGGGAACCGTGATAGAGGAGCAGATGCTCGATGAGCGGCAGAACAACTATATTTCTGCAGTCTCCGTGCTTGAGAAGGCGGGCAAGAGCGAGTATTCGCTCTCGTATTGCGACGTTTCGACCGGCGAATTCTACACGATGAGCATCGTGGGCTCCAACGCTTCAAACGAACTTTTCAACGAGCTTTCGCGCATCTCTCCACGGGAGCTGATAGTGGGCGAGGGCGTTTTTGCAAACGAGCTTCTTGCCAAGCGCATAAAGAGCAAATTCTACGTTGAACAGCAGGATAAGCGCGCCTTCGATATTCAAAGAGCGCAGCAGAGGCTAACTTCCCATTTCGGCGTTGCAACGCTCTCCGGCTTTGGCATCAAGGATAATTCATTCGACGTTTCATCCCCGGGCGCACTGCTTCGCTATCTCGAGGAAACGCAGAAAAACGCGCTTTCGCATATAAAGCGCATAGTTCGGCTCGTCGGAAGCGAGTATATGTCGCTCGATGCTTCCACGCGCCTCAATCTTGAGTTGACCGACCCAATACGGTTTGACGGAAACAGAAAATTCACACTGCTGAGCGTTCTTGATAAAACCGAAACCGCGATGGGCGGCAGGCTTTTGCGCCGCTGGATCGAGCAGCCGCTTCAAAATGAAACCGCCATCAACGAGCGCCTTGACTCGGTGGATGCCATTTATATGGCTGCCGCCGAGCGCGAGCTGCTATGCAACACGCTTTCAAAGGTTTATGATATCGAGCGTCTTTCAAGCCGAATCGCCTACGGCACGGTCACTCCAAGGGACTGCATCGCGCTTTCCAACACGCTATCGGTCATACCCGAGCTTCTGATGATAACACTCTGCTTTAAAAAGCAGCGTTCAGCCTATATCGCCGACAATCTCGATTCTATGGACGATATAAACAAGCTTCTTCTTGCTGCCATCTCTCCCGATGCCCCCGTTTCAGCAAAGGACGGCGGCGTTATAAGAGCGGGCTACAGCAGTGAGATCGATGAGCTTCGCGACTTCGCCGAGAACGGCGAAAAATGGATAAAGGGCTTTGAGGCCTCCGAAAAGGAGCGCACAGGCATCAAGACTCTCAAGGTCGGCTACAACCGAGTGTTCGGCTATTATATCGAGGTTTCAAAATCCTTCGTTGGTAGTGTGCCGCTCGATTATCAGCGCAAGCAAACGCTTACAAACGCGGAAAGATACGTCACCCCTCAGCTTAAGGAAACCGAAGAAAAGCTCCTCGGCGCTAAGGAGCGCTGCCTCTCGCTTGAGTACAAGCTGTTTACCGAGATACGCGAAAAGCTTCTTACCTGTCTCGACAGGCTCAAGAAGAATTCGGAGCTCATTGCGGAGCTCGATGCGCTCTGCTCGCTTGCTAAGGTCGCCTCATCAAACAACTACTGCCGCCCGAAGATAAACACCGCTGGGAAGATCTCGATAAAGGACGGCAGGCATCCCGTTGTGGAGCTGAGCATGAAGGATTCATTTATTCCAAATTCCACCGAGATGAATATGAGCTCCGACAGGCTAATAATCCTGACCGGCCCGAATATGGCAGGAAAAAGCACCTATATGCGGCAGGTAGCTTTGATAACTCTGATGGCGCATATAGGCTCGTTCGTTCCCGCTAAAAGCGCGAATATTGCGATAACTGACCGCATCTTTACCCGAGTCGGCGCATCCGACAGCCTGTCTACCGGACAGAGCACCTTCATGGTTGAAATGAGCGAGATGGCAAACATACTCAATAATGCCACGAAGCGAAGCCTGCTGATACTCGATGAGATAGGCAGGGGAACCAGCACCTTCGACGGACTCAGTATAGCGTGGGCCGTGCTCGAGCATATTTCGGATACCTATAAATGCGGCGCAAAGGCACTGTTTGCAACGCATTACCATGAGCTGACCGAGCTTGAAGGCAAGCTCGATGGCGTTAAAAACTACCGCATCTCCGTTAAAGAGATGGGGGATACGATTATCTTTTTAAGAAAGATAGTCCGAGGCGGCGCGGACAAGAGCTTCGGCATTCAGGTTGCCAAGCTTGCGGGACTTCCCGATCAGCTGATAGAGCGCGCGAAATGCATTCTCGCCGAGCTTGAGGAATCCGACGTTGCAAGGGCGGCATCGCGTGTCGCACCCGAAAAAACGGACGAACAGGTAAGCCTGCTTGCGCCTGTGAACGGTGCGGAAACGAGCGACAGCGAAGCTTCCATAGTTTACGACCTTTCCAGAATGGACGTTGAGCGCATGACTCCGCTTGAGGCGCTCGCAAAGCTATATGAGATCAGTACAAGGGCAAAGATACTTCAATGAAACCTATTATAATCCTTGAACCGAATATCGCAAATAAGATCGCAGCGGGCGAGGTCGTGGAGCGGCCTGCGAGCATCGTTAAGGAGCTGCTTGAAAACTCGATCGATGCGGGAGCAACTGCAATAACCGTCGAGATCCAAAATGGCGGAATAGACCATATCCGCATAACGGACAACGGCTGCGGCATTCCCGAGGGCGACGTTAAGCTTGCTTTCATGCGCCATGCAACAAGCAAGCTCACAAGCATCGACGATCTTTCAACACTCTCAAGCTTCGGATTTCGCGGCGAGGCTCTTGCTTCGATAGCCGCTGTTTCAAAGGTCACGCTGCGCACTCGCACGGAGAACGCCGAATACGGCACGAAGCTGTGCGTTGAGGGCGGCAAGTTATCCGATCCCGAGATCTGTGCCTGCCCGCGCGGAACCACGATAGAGGTTGACGAGCTTTTCTACAACGTTCCTGCAAGGCTCAAATTCGTTAAGAATGCCCGCACCGAGGGCGCGATGATAACCGATTATGTGTGCAGGATAAT
Organism: uncultured Eubacteriales bacterium; assembly: GCA_902794055.1. Classification (GTDB taxonomy): domain Bacteria; phylum Bacillota; class Clostridia; order Christensenellales; family CAG-138; genus PeH17. The sequence continues at coordinate 7,686 of CADBGC010000090.1, forward strand.
GCTTGCGAATCCTGAAATATCCATAAAGCTTATCAACGGCGGCAGAACGGTGCTCCACACATCCGGCGACGGCTCGCTTGCAAACGCGGTTTTGTGCGTATACGGCGGCAGCCTGTTTTCATCGATGTATGAAGTCGATCACGACGACGGCTATATCAGCATCAAAGGCTTCGTTGGCGGTGAAAGCACTGCTCGAGCCAATCGCATACAGCAGTCCGTTTTCGTGAACCATCGCTATATCAAATCGCCTGTGATAAGCAACGCCGTTCAGCGCGCATATCTTACGAGGGTGATGAAGCATCGCTTCCCATTCTTCGTGCTTAGCGTGCTCATCTCTTCGCGCGAGGTGGACGTTAACGTGCATCCGAATAAGCTGAGCGTTCGCTTCACGGATGAGGAGCGGGTGGCGCGATGCGTTACCGATGCGGTCAATGCCGCGCTTCGCTCTCAGCCCGTTTCTTTAAGCGCCGCTGATATCACCACTCAGCCGTATCACTCTCCGGAAGAA
>CADBGC010000091.1 GCA_902794055.1 uncultured Eubacteriales bacterium
AGCGGGAACGCCCGCGCCGGAGTAGCGAACGTTGTCGATCTTAACGCAGTCCTCGCCTTCGCCGACGTATTCATCCTTAACGTAGCTCCACTCGAAGCTGTAGGTGCCTGCGGTCGCAGCGGTGTAGGTATACTCCTTCCAGCCGTTGGACTCGCCGGAGAGGCGCTGCACCTGCTGGCCGTTGACCTTGAAGTAGTAGAAGTCGTAGTTCTGCTCGGTGCTGTGGAAGTAATCGAAGCTGAGGGTCTCGCCCGCCTGCATGGGAAGGCTGAGGGTGAGCGCGGCCGTGCTGCGGTTCACGCCCCTGTTGCTCGAAACGGCATAGAGCCTGCCGTCGCCTTCCTCGGCGATGAAGCGATAGTCGCCGGTGGAATCGAACTGGAGAGTGCCGCCGTCCGCGTTCAGCGAATCATACAGCGCGGTGTCGGGAACAACGGTAACGCTCACGGTCGCGGTGCCTGAGAGCTGGCCGTTCACCATAACGGCGCAGGTGATAACTGCGCTGCCTGCGGAGACACCGTTGATGACTGCCCTGCGGCTGTTTCCGCTAACGGAAGCAACGGCGGGGTTGGAGCTGGTCCAAACAAGCTCATAGGCGTTCGCATTTTCGGGAACGCGGTTGAAGCTGACGGTGTACTGATAGGTTTCGTAGAGCTGAAGGGTGCTGATGCTGAGGCTGTAGTCGGTCAGCTCAACGGGATTGAGAGCGCCGAAGAGGGTCCAATCGCAGTTGACGTTCTGGGGACCGTCGGGGTTGGCGGGGAAGGAGTCCACGGGGCTCATTACGATGGGATAAGCGTTGCCGTAGGGATCGGGGATGCCGTGGGAGTTGACCATGAGAGCATAGGCTTCGGCAACGGAGGCGCCATCCTCCTTCATTGCGGTCCAGAAGGTTTCCTCATACTCGTAGTCGCCCGCGAAGGTAACGCTCTGAGAGTAGCCGTAAACGCAGCCCGCACCCGCGCGGAGCAGTGCGGCGCCGGTGGTGCCCTGACCCTGGCGCTTCATGCCTTCGCAGATAGCCATCCAAACAAGGGGATTGGAAAGGGTCGCGTTGACGTGGTTCTCAACGTAGCGGCCGTCGATATAAGCGGCGCTGCCTGCGCGAACCGCCCAACCGTTGTTGTAGTCCTCCTGAGTGATGCCCGCGTTGGTGGTCAGGCAGAGGTAGGAGGAGGTGCCGCTCTGAGTGCCGTGGCTGTCGAAGAAAACAACGCCCTTGTCGGTGAAGTTCTCTGCGATGGCGGGGCCGGTTGCAGCGGTGCTCTGGATGAGCAGATAGTCGCCGCCGGTCTCCCTGGCGATGGACTGAGCCTCGTTCTTATATTGATCGGTGAAGCTGTTGTCATGTCCGTAGTAGGGTGCGATAAGGAAAACGTTCGGGCTTTCCGCATCGCGGAGCTCGGAGCCGCTGCCCTTAACAAAAACGATCTTCTCGCGGATGGGCTTTGCGGTGTTGTCGATCTCGTTTCTGAGGCGATAGTCGTATGCGCAGCACATTCCGTCAACGGTGAAGAAGAAGCCGTCCGCATCGAAATCGGAGAAGCCGTCAAGATCAACGTGCGCAAGATTGAGCGCGGTCTCGTAAACGGCATTGATAACGGCATTTTTGTCCATACCGGAAGCCACGGCTTCGGCTTCGGCTTTCTCAAGCGCGAGCCAGGTGCTGTCCAGCTTTTTCATAGCGGCGGCTTCATCGGCAAGAGCTGCAGTGCCTTCCGCGAGGGAGAGAGCGGGTACTGCCGCGAACACCATCACAAGCGCGATGAGTGCGGCGAGGAGCTTACGGGTTTTCATTTGGTTTCCTCCAAATAACTTTTTTTCTGCGGCGCTTATGGCTTTTCAAGCGATCACGCCGACGATATAATTATATTCTCAAAGCCTGCCCGTGTCAATGCGGAGCGATATTTAAAACGGCACAAACTCATTAAAAGATTATGGCAAAAAAAAGGCGTGCTCTGCTCGAGAGCAAAGAGCGGCGAGAGCAAAAGAAAAAGCCCGCGCTTAAATTCGGCGCAGGCTTGGACAGTATCGGTTTTTGTTTGGATATCATGCACGCTTACGCGCGCTTCTGAGCTTGAAAAATGCAAAAATGGCGCAGGTAAGCAGCACGGCAAATACGATGAGCCATATAGCGAATGTTGGATTGGAGGATGCGATGCGTGAAATCTCACCTTCGCTCATATCCGCCGTAAGCTTTGCGATTCTATGACCTTGCACAGCAGAACCTACGAACTGAGCGGCCATCACCGAAACGAAATATGAAAGAGAAAATACAGCTCCGGCTTTGAAATTTACAAACGCTATCAGCATTGCCGCTGCAAAGAAGAACAGATAGTAATGATCGCGCATCCACTTAAAAAGATAGGCATCCTTAAAAAATATCTCTGTAATAATATAGAGCATCGCAAACGGCAGAACGCAGATCAAGGAATAAGAGATTCGCTTTAATACTGATTGCATGATAATGCCTCCTTTTTTATAAAAAACAGAAAATGATTCAACGCCGACCGATTCTCTGAAAACTTTCAGAAAAACAGCTTTTTTCTAAGGTGCTCCCTAAGCGGGCGGGAAATGGCTATAACTATGAGCGCCATTCCGAGCATGAAGCAGCCAACGAGCGGGAAATACGACCAGCGAAGCGTGGTATCCTTCAAAAAAGTGAGTCCGATCAGGAACTCAAGCAGCACCATAAAGCCGCCGTGCGCGATAATTGCGCCGCCGAAGATGTAGAGATAACCCCTTCTCAGATAATAGCAGAGCACGACTATCGCGGTCACGATCAGCGCGTTCGTTCCCACAACGGGAAACGCGAAGCTCAAAAACCAACCGCCCTTGACAGTCAGATCGATATAAAGAAGATACAGCAGCACCGCCGCATAGTCGCACGGAACGAAGATGACGGGATTCGGCTTTTTGAACCAGAGCGGCAGAAAAACGATCACGTACAAAAGCGCGACCCCGCCCACGGCATAGCCGACCCATGAGCTTGAAGCGGGGATGCTGAGCCTGCATATTATGAGCTGAGCGATGACAGCGGCAAACGCGACCGTTATGGCGAGCATAACGCCGCGAACGCTTATCTTAACGGCGGTGTCGCTGCCGCGGGGATAGCTCGGCTCGGCGGCGCTTCGCACCATATCGGGATGATAGACCTTCGTTCCGCAGAGCGGGCAAACGTTTTCCGTGTCCGCAAGCTCCACTCCGCATTTAACGCAATACATGATCGCACCTCCTTTTTTTAAAAAGCTTATCGCAAAAGTATCCGTTTTAGTTTATCAGTACCAGGATTCGGCTTTAGGCTCGCTCTTGAGCTTCATTCCTATGTCGGGCATCGATGAAAGATTGCTCTCGACCAGCGCGGGCACGCAGAGCTCCTTCAAAACGGCGTGAAAATGCCTTTCAAGGCTCGGCTCCACCGTGTTTCTGATGAAGTTCAAATAGAGCTTTCCGTTGTATGAAAGCACGCCGCAGTTGTTGGGCTTGGTGGCCTGAACGCCGAGTATGAAGTCGAATCTGTCGATAAAGGGCTTCATTTCCTCGGGAAGCTCCACAGCGCCGAGGTTTGAAACGTTCAGGCAGTTCGTGCGCTCGCCAACGGTGTCGTATATCAGCTTCATGGCTATGTTTTTAACAAAGAGCGGCATCACGCGAAGTAGTGGATTGCGCTCCGCCCGCACGTTCGGCGTGAACATGGCCTGAAGGTTCTTTTCCGTTACAAAAAGGCCGAGCTGATGCTTAACGGAGCTTGCTATCTCATCGAGCTCGAAATCGCCCATGCGCGGGTCTATCTCGGGCATGACCACGTGCGCAAAATTGCGAAGGGTATCGCTTGGAAAGAGATTTCTAAGGTTCACGGGCACCACGACCCTTATCGTGCGCTGCTTTTTCTTGTCGGGTATCTGCTCGTTTTGAAGGCCTTGAAGCGCCTTGAGCATGCAGCTTGCAATCAGAACGGTTAAGCTGACACCCATCTGCTTTGAAAGCGCGCGCACCACGTCCACGTCAAGAACGAAGGTGGTGAGGTGGCGAACGCCGACGGGCTCGGGCGTGCATTTGAGCTTATACACCGTGCTTGCGTTCCTATTAAGGCTCACCTTGCCCGCGTATTTTGAAAAACTGTCCTCCATCTCGGAAGCGCGGGGCTCCTCGTGGCGGTCAAGCACTCCCTTTTCGCAGGGAACGCGAACGCCGTATTTCTGCTCAACGTATTCGGCAAGCAAGCTCTTTAAGAATACCATGCCGCCCGTTCCGTCGGTCAGCGCATGGTAGAATTCCACCGCAACGCGCTTTCCGTAAACGATAACGCGCAGGGCGCATTTGTTTATCGCATCGAAGGGCGTGTGTGCAAGCGGCCAGCTCTGCTCTTCGGATATCTCTGGCGCGGCGGATATCTCCTCCAAATAATACCAGAAAAAGCCCCTGCAAAGCCGCACCGCGATCGAGGGAAAGCGCCGCATCGTAACGTCCATCGCGCTTTTCAGAACGGCTCTGTCGATCGCTTCAAACAGCGTTGCCGAAAGGCGGAAATAGTTGTTCCAATGTCTGCGCTTGGCGGCGGGGAATATCTTTGCGGCGTTGTCGAGCCGCATCCAGCGAAGCTTGCGCGGAGCGGTTGCGGTCTTAATAAGAAATTCATCCATCGCTTCAAAATCGCGGTGATGCTCCTTGAGGCAATAGAGAACGTAGCCGTGCCACAAATGCTCGGCAACATGAAGCTGCGAAGAGCAGCCGCTTTCGATCAGCTTTTCATGCAGCCTGATCGAATCATCAAGCAGTATCTCATCGCCGCCAACGAAGATCAGCGATGGAGGCAGTCCCTCGGTCTCGCCGAAAAGCGGGGAAATGAGGGGAGAAAGCGGGTCTGCCGCTTCACCCGTATAGCATTTTGCATAGCTTTCGAGCTGTTCAAGGCAGAGACTCGGATCGTTTTCCTTATTATAAGCGATGCTCGCGCCGCTCATGGTAAGATCTATCCACGGCGAAATGGCGATGATGCCGCTTGGAAGCGGAAGCCTCAGCTCCCTGAGCTTATAGCAGAGCGCATAGCAGAGACCGCCGCCCGCGCTTTCGCCGCAGAGCGTTATGCGCTCGGGAAGATATCCCTTTGAAAGCAGATGCCTGTATGCGTCCAGCGCGTCCTCGAGCGCGGCGGGGAAGGGGTTTTCGGGCGCAAGACGGTAGGCAAGGCAGGTGACCTTGACCCCGCATTCGGCCGCGAGCACCGAGGCAAAGCCCTTGGCGTAGTCGAGCCCGCCGCAGGTATAGCCGCCGCCGTGAAGATAGAGGATCATGCCGTCGCGCCGCTCGTCGTGCGGCGAAGCGAGCGCAAGAAGAAGCCTCGGATGCGAAACATCCGAGATATCGACTTCTTTTCTTTTCGTGCCCGCGAGAACAGCGCCCACTCGATCCTGCGCCTTGCGCATATGCTCTATCGACTGCGAAGCGAGCAGGGGCTGCATCCTCTCAAGCTGCTTGCGAACAAGCTTTTCGGAAAACTCCATAGCGGCTCCAAAACACGGCGAAAGCGATCGGCGTATGCTTTCGCCCTAATAAACGTCATGTTGGATTCTATCATACTTGGGGCATGAATGCAAATGCTTTTCGCCGTTTTTTGCGGAAGGATCATCGAAAGCAAGGCGAAGCAAATGGCATATCGAGCCGCCTTTATCATATCATTTATCATAATAAAAGCGGAGGATAAAACGATGAACGATCGACCGAGCCTTGAGGGAAGCACGCTGCGGCTGCGCAGCCACTCCATCCATATCGAAAACCGCGAGCTTGTCAGCATCACGGGCGTTAAGGACGTTGGCAGCTTCAATGAGACCGAGATAATCCTTATGACCGATGGCGGCGGGCTGACGGTGGAGGGAAACGATCTTCACATAACCAAGCTCAACCTTGATGACGGGCAGATAATAGTTGAAGGACAGCTCATCGCGCTTGAATACGACGATATGCCGCCTCAGAAGGGCTCGCTCTTTTCAAGGATGTTTCGCTGATGAATGATAATCTTTCGGAGCTGCCCATCCTGCTCTGCTGCATCTGGGCGGGGGCCGTGCTCGGCGTTATCTACGATGCGCTGCGGCTCGTTCGCATTTCGGGCAGGAAGCTTGCCGTGATCGCGGCGGATATCCTTTTCGGCGGCTGCTTCTTCGCGCTCGTTTCGGCGGTGCTTTTATATGCGGACAGCGGCAGAGTGCGAATCCATTATTTTATCGCGGTTTTTCTTGCGATGCTCGTTTGGATAAACTATCCGGGAAGGCTTATTCGCACGGCGCTTTCATGGATACGGGGAAAGCTGCGGGAAAAACACGGAAACGAGGGAAAGACGCGGTGCAGATGATCCGAAAACGCGAATAAAAACGCAAAGATGCGGAATACTGATGCTATGGGAAGAACAGGGAGTCAAAAAAGGAAGCACAGCTCGCGGAAAAAAGCCGTGAGCGCGGAAGCAAAGAGGGGGCTTGGGGCCGAAACAATCAGCAAAACGGATCCTTTCGGCAGCTATACCGGCATCAGCGAGGACGGAGAGAAGCCCGTGCAGGATGCGGACGATCTTTGACCGGCGCCGCGTTCTCTTTGAGCCATTTCGCCACACCGTCATCGGCGTTTGAAGGAATAATGCCGGTCGCAATCTTTTTAAGTTCGTCGTTTGCATTGCTGACGGCATAGCTTTCATCGGCGGCCTTGAACAGCTCGATATCGTTTTTTCCGTCACCAAAGGCGATCACTCTTTCGCAGCCGAGCATAGATTTTACCTGCATCATGGCATTCGCCTTGGTCGCGGCTTTCGGCATTATTTCAAGCCATTGTTCGTGGGTATATATATCCTTTTGATAAACGCAGTAATAATGCTCACGATATTCATCGTAGAGAGGCAGGAGCTTTTCGGGCTCATCGATGCAGGTTATGTAAAAGATATTACCGCGCTTCAATTCTTCGGGTGTATCTGCGACTTTAGTTCGCTCATCGCCCTTTCGCATATCAAGAAAAGCTTTCATACCCCTTGTGCGGAGGTGGAGACAATATGAAAATCTCTCCCTGCCGTCGATGAGTGCGTATACTATCGGAAACACATTCGCCGCAAACAAGCGATCCAGCAACCGCTGCACGGAGCCATCAAAATAATTTGCACGAAGAACTTTCTCGGTAGCATTATCAATGATAAACGCGCCGTTATGAACGATCAAAGGTGCACTTGCTTTCAATCCTTGTGTCACCTGCTTGACCGTGGTCAGGGAGCGGGCGGTCGCATAGGAAAAAAGCAGCCCATTTTCCACGAGTTTATTTATAACGGCGCTCGTAAACTCGGAAACCCTCGCATCGCTTCCAAGCAAAGTGCCGTCAAGATCGGATACATATAGCGTCTTCATAACTTCACCTCACTGCATTTGAGCATTCCCAATCCTTTTTGCGTTGATCGCCATTTCGTTGAACAGCCGTTGTTAAGCATGATTGGCGCAGCTACAATCGGTATTATACAGTAAACACCTGCATATATCAATTTAAAAGCTGTTTTAACAACTTTTAGATAAAACAAAGCATTTTTCAAAAATAAACGCGCAGGTACTTGACAGGGAATAAAAAAGTGATATAATAACACTTGAACAATCGTTCAAATGTTTGCGAATGAGGTGAACAAAATGAAGGATACCGCACCGCATTGCGCTTCGTTTTCGGCGCATGAAGAGATAATCGAAAAGGTTACGGACGAGCTTCCCGATGAGGAGCTTTTATACGACCTTGCAGAGCTTTTCAAGGTTTTCGGCGACAGCACGCGCATAAAGATACTGTATCTGCTGTTTGAAAGCGAGATGTGCGTTTGCGATATCGCGCAGCTTCTCGGCATCAGCGTTTCGGGCGTTTCGCATCAGCTCCGCGTTCTCAAGCAGGCGCAGCTCGTCAGATTCAGGCGCGAGGGCAAAACCGTCTATTATTCGCTTGCGGATGAGCATGTGCGCTCGATACTTGCGCAGGGCATGGAGCATGTGTGCGAATAAACGGAAATAGATTCATCGAAGGGGGATAAATAAATGAAAAAGACCTATAAAATGAGCGGCGTGGACTGCGCAAACTGCGCGGCAAAGATGGAAAACGAGATTTCAA
>CADBGC010000092.1 GCA_902794055.1 uncultured Eubacteriales bacterium
GTTCATCGAGCTTGCGGTGCTCGGCTTCGTTCAGCCGCAAATGCAAATCGTACTGTCTTTTTCTCATTTTAGTCTCCTCGTTATAATCATTGTTTCTCCCGCTGAGCGGCATAGGGTTCAAGGGCTTCGCCTTTGCAAGCGGATTTGGGGATACAAATCCCATGCTTGCAAGGACGATCAACCTTCGTCCGAGCGGGCATGGCTGCCTTTGTCATGACAAAGGCGATGCTTGCGCGCGGACACATATTCACGGTTCTTTCATGGGCATTTCCTCCTTATGTGTTAATAAAAGAAAAATGCCGCCAACAGGAAAGACACACGGAGATCACTCTCCATGAGTATCCTGTCAGCGGCATAATTCAAATGAACGCTGTACCGAAGTGACCTGGTACGGGGCTTATTAGGCTTCTCATCCGTGCCCGCCCGTCGTTTCCGGTTTCAAGATAAGTTTGACACGTGACCTGGAACAGGCCTTACGAGGCTTCTCATCCACTGCCTGCCCGTCGTTATGCCAGAAAGCTATTCAATTGTCTGCTGCGCTAAAACTCTTCCGAATGGCACAGCTCGTATATGCACCAATGATTATTCTTCCGCCTGCGGAGTATAAACACCTTGCAATGCCTGCACCTCGTTTTTGTAACACCGAGCTTATTCTCATTGCCGATAACCAAATGCCCGCACATGGGACAGTACCGGCGCCGCTCGATCCAGTTTCCGTTTGCCATCTCTCCATTCTCCTTGCGTTTATTCCTCGTTTTCCTTCCTGCAAACAAACGGATGATTTCTCATGTACAGGTATTATACACCCCATTCAACCTCTTGTCAAGAGAATAACTAAAAATTTTTTCTAACATAAAGAGATTGACCTCGAATGAGAAAGAGTGCCATTCACGCCGGTTAATGCCCTTGCAAGCATCGTGTTTTTACTCCCAAAACGCCGCCCCGTCTCATCTTTTAAGACTACTCCACAGCCTTCTCGACAAAAACGCAGCGGGCACGGCGATACGCAGAATCACCGTGCCCGCAGACCTCACAGCATTTACCATCTTTTCGAGTTAGATTTATGGTTCTGCTTCTGTTCCTTTTCCAGTTTCGGCAAGGAAAGATCTATGGCAAGCGGATCAGGCAAAGTGTTGATCGGTCGAGTTTTTCGGTTTTTGACAAACCATTGGAAAATACAAGAATCATCACAAGGATCATCGCTAGAAGCATCCTTCAAATGCGGATAATCAATGCGGTCTGCATTCTTGCTGAAGTCATAATCCGCCATTTTGAGCAGAGCTTTAATTATCTCTTGATTTTTCCAGCAATACTTAAAGTCTTTCGGAGGATTCTCGACCGTTTCCGTTGAGCTTATAAGGCGATTTCCCTCCCAGCGCAGCTTGCGCAGCGTTATGCGGTCAATAGTCAGTTTGACGGAGCCGTATCCCAGTGGTCGTGCGTGACCGAGCTTATGGCAGTACCGCCCATCCGCATCGTTTTCTCCGAATGTGAGCGCCCATTCGAGCTGTTTAAGCTCGGTATCGGTTATTCCGTCGAAGTAAACTTGGAATTGAAAATCCGTACTGCCACCTATGAGACATTCCATTGTGGCATTCATATTGCCCTTTTTAACTTTTGCAGGTTTAGGCCTGCTGTGCCAATAGAACTTCCTTCCGCGCGGCACGAGTTTAGAGTCTTGCCGCTCCTTCTGTTTGCCGTCAATTATATAATGTTTGCAGTTCCAATATGTAGCGTTCTCTACGTTAGGTTTATTAAGATAGAATTCAAACGCTGTCGGCCTTGGCTCCGCAAGTATTTGCAGCGTGCAGGCTTGGATATCATCTTCCTTTATCGGCTGTGTTGGAAGCGCATCGGTAAAGCGTACCCTGCCCTTGAGACCTTTTACGGGTAACGAACCGTTGCCATTCTTCGACTCTTTCGCAGCTTCGGTCGTGCCAAAAAGCCTGCAAGCCGGGCAAAGCTCATCTATATCGGTGCAGGGCGAGTACTTGCCCATGATACTTTTCCAGCTTCCTTGCTCCTCTCGTCCTTTCTTTTTAGCGGGCGAGCGCATAGTAAAGCTGTCGTCAAGAAGAAACGGGAGGCAACTGTTGCTCGCCGCTTCAAACACGCTTCTCACCATCCCTCGCAGACTGCTGCCTGGGATGGCAGGCTTTCCGTTTAAACGGAAGAATCTATAATGCCCATGCTTTTTATTATCTTTTGCAGGAATGGGCGTTTCCCAATCGAAATCCAGCTTTTTCCCATCCGGAATGATAAGATCGGTTTTTAATTTGATCGTCACGTCAAAAAAGCCGGTGTTCTTGCGTTCTGTATCGTTGCTCGTAGTTCTGTCCGGCTCTTTATCGAACGGAACAAAATTATATGGATTTATGAATCTATTGTTACTCATTTGATTCCTCCATCATACCAAAACCCTTCATGCGGAAATCCACCTCGTGCATAGCGCCATTCTCATCGCAGCTTGCGTATTTAACAAGCACGAGCGCATCCTCATCACCTATCGGAAGCTCATAAACCCCGCCGCCCGTCGCTCGAAGAAGCTTGCCTCCGAATTCAGCCGTACCTGTGGGCGGATTCTTCAAATCGATATCGAGTTTCTGTTTGATCTCAAACCAACACTCCGCGCCGAGAGGCGAAGATCCGATTTCGCAAAGGCCTTCTTCATCCGCACGTCTAAAAGAAAACGGCCTTCCCTGCATACTTCTGAAGAAAAGCAACTCTGCTTTTTCGCCGAATAACCTAAGCTCCAGAATTCGATCCCGGTCGGCGAGCACCGCTTGAAGCCGATCCTTTGCGGCGGTCACTATCCGATCGGTGCAGCAGGCTGTGAAAAACTCAAACTCGAACCCTCCGATTGCATCAGAAAGCTCTTCCTCACTGCATATGCCGGTTTCCTTCACCCACGGTTTAAGCATTTTCGCTCACCTCCTTATCGTTCATGCAGGCGTCATCGCTCGATACGCCATTGATCCGTAATTGCTTTATCCTTGCTATGCCCAAGCCGATGCTCGATGAACCGCCGACCGTCAAAAGGCCCATATTGAGATCGTCAAGGCAGGTCATAAGCAATGACCACAATGCTTCGTCAATGTGATCCTGGGTTCGTATTTCGAGCATTCCCTCTCCGCCGTTGCAAACGGCGGATGTAAAAAGCGCACCATTTTTCGGAGCCATGGTGAATCTGTCCAGCGCTGTTCGGACGGTCGTAACAAGCGTTCCGCCGGTGATCTCGGTTTCCATGAAGCTGATAGACGAGCGTTTGATGCCATCGTCTGCCGCGCCGAAGAGTTCGTTTATGCGGCTCTTCAGCTCGCTTCTGCCCGTTTCCTCTGCGAGCTTTAGCATATGATGGCGAAATACTCCCGCCCAGCTCGTGCCGGGGATAACTGGTCTACCGTTGATGTTTGAAAGCGGCGCGAAATCGGCTTCTCCCGCCGCAGATGAATACACACGCACGCTAAAGCTACCTTTCATCTCCAGTTCAGCGCGAATGGTCCTGCCGCTCCGCCGCATCGCGCTGCTCCTTTCAACGAGCAAAGCATCATCGAACGCTCCCGCCTCAAAAGGATCGAAATCCAACCACTCGGAGATCTGATCAGGCATACAGAAACTCTTTTTTGCGATCTCTGCGTTCATATGCCCATAGCCGCGCGTAGTCCTGGCGCCAAAGGAAATGCCTTGAGCGGCAAGCCTACCCATTAGCTCATTCAAGCATTCGGCAGCATCGTCGGCTTCGCCATGCACAAGCTCGATAATTCCCGTATAGCATTCATCGGTTTCAGCAACGCCGAAATTATATTTCGCTTTGCCCATCGCAGTACCGTTCTCGTTTATGCCAACGCCGTCCCGCGTTGAAAGGCGAACCTTCGCGCCGTCTGGCAACACCGCATCGGAAACGATAACGCGGCTCGGTATCTCCGCGCCGTTCTTACAGTGCATTTCCCTATCGGAGCCAAACAGCTCGACCGCAAGCTTTGCATCGGAAACCATTGAGCGTAATACCCCCGCAAAGCTCGTGCCTGGGATGAATGGCAGACCTCTACCGTCCAGCATAAGCTCGCTGTCCGTAATTTCGTTCTCGCCGTTTGAAAGCCGCAATGGAGCTGTTTGCTTGAAGCGACATTGATAATAAGTGATAGTTTTCTTCATTTGCCGCCATCCTTTCTGCGGTCGGTATCGTAATAGTGGAGATGCAGTACGGCAAGCATAAGCGCACGCCAATTCTCTTTCGTGGCCCTTTTTTTGACCTCTTGATACAGAAATTCACCGCTTTCCCTTGCTTCCTTGCGCTTTATTGATTCGATCCGCTTACTGAGATCTTCCAAGCTTTCGGCTTCCTCTGCCATCAGCCTTATTCTGCGGTTTACAAGGTTTTTAAGCTCATTTCGGCTCTTTATCTCCCTGTATATCTCATGCGCGATCTTTGGCATCTCCTCCATAGCTTTCATTCTCTCAACTTTTTCTTTGAAAAGCTTATTTTCGGCTTCGCCATATTCAGCGCAATCCGGATCAGCTTGGACTATTTTGATCAGTCCGTCCATCTCGGTTTTCGTTATTACCCGAACACAACCCATACCTTCCTGCAGGTACTCGCCCACAAGCTTTTCACGACTGATGAGCGCATCCTCGTTTGCAGTAAGGCAGAATACGCTTCCGCCGGATACGACCGTTCGCTGTTGCTTGCTCAGGTGCCAAACGGAATTGAATCCGCCGACGGTATGATAAATCACATAATCCTTAAATTCGTTTCCTGCGCTGTCGAGCGGCATGCTCGCATTCAACGCTGCGCCGCCGGATTCATCAGTAAAGGCAGCGGCGAGCAAAGAGCGAACGCTTTGATTATCGAGCACCGGGATTCCGGCTTCGATAAGACATATATCCGCTTCAAGAAGCAAAAACACCGGCTCGCCCTTCTTGATAACCGCGTCCGATTCGAGCTCCACAGGCTTGACAGCATCGCCGTCCATCAAATGACACGATGAATACTGGGCGGTTTTACTCCCGCCAAACCTTAAGTGCGATCCCTTGATAAGCGCCGTGATCAGGCTTTTGTATTTTTGGGGGAAGGTGACTCTGCCGCAGAGCTTTAACTGCGATCCAACCGACGTTACGGAATAGAGCTGTTGCGGTTCATCGCCGATTGCGCGCCTGAAATGCGATGCGGAAACTGTTTTCAACGAAGTGAGTTTGATACAGCCTTTGCTTATCGCCGCATAGCTGCCTTCAAGCGTTTTCTGCTTTACCTTTTGATCACCGGTATCCGCATAGCGGTTGATTAACTTTTTTTCATTTTTTAATTCGACCAACATAAGCGGCGTGGGAACGGTCCTAACGCCGCCAACAGTCGGCGTGATATCCGACCAGCACACGGTGCCGTTCAAAAACAGATCGCTGAATACCGCATCGTCGCCAACGTTGCCATTCGAAAACGATTTAATGTAATTTGCTGCAAAACAGCCGATGGCGCTTCTTCCCGGTATCACAGTAAGGCGCTCTGCACAGCCCGGCAGCACCAAGCCTGCATCTGCAAGCAAGGTGTATTCAAGCGTGATCGGCTCCTCGCCGTACTCCGGCTCCGCAGTTTCAATGGTGTATTGCCGATCGGGCTTAAGCATGAGCTTAACAAAGCCGAGGCCGCGGTTGCGCATCAGCCCGATATGCCTAACGGCTTTGCAACAGCACTCGAGCGCGGGCTTTAGCGAATCATCATCAAGGGTTATCGGCGCATGGAACGCAAGCAAGCCACCGCAGATCGGATCGGTTTTGCGGAGCACTCGCGTGTATCTAAGCGTCGTATCGGCGGCAACTCCGTCCTTCAAAGCGGTCTGCCCCTTGATATAGGTGTAAAGCTTCATTATGTATCGCGGCGAATAATACCCATCGTCGCGGTTTGCGCTTATCGTGCTTTTTATATCATGCGTAGTTTCAAGCTCTGCGTTGCCTACAGCAAGTGCACCCGTTTCATCGAGCCCCGTTCCGAAAAGCCTATTCATGTCGTCATCGGAAACGATTCCGTTTTCGCAGAGAAACTGCGCCGCGTCGCGCAGCACACCCTTGAGTCTACGACCCGGAATCACCGGAAGACCAAAGCTATCGAAGCTTAGATCGCTATCCACAAAGTTGCCTGCGCTCATGCCGCTTGCAGCGCAGAGATCGCTTTTCAATTCTATTCTCAATAATAGTTTTAACAAGTCTGCTCGCCTCCCTTATTCAAATGTCAAAACCACTCGATATCAAATACTTCGGAGAGGTCGTAGATTGCCTTCATTGCCGCATCCTCTTTTCCGAACAGATTTATTAGCTCTTTCTTCAGACCTGGCGCACGGAACTCAACACGGCTTAATTCGCGCTTTCCGTCGCCCTTATTCTTTTCCCATTCGATCCCGAGTGTTTTGATATTCGTTCTTGTTACGCCGTATTCTTCAAAAAGAGAGCGCAGTTTGCGCATTTTACCTGCCGTTAAAGCGTTTCCTTCGCTGTCAATGCGAATAGGTCTTGCCATTCTGTCCTTCGTGTTCTCCTCTTCTCGAATGTCGTCCAGATTGCCTCCAACGCCATTATGTATGAAATGGAAGTCTATCCACGCTCCATCGGTGCCTTCAGCCGAGCGCATACTGCGCTTCGCGCTCGAGCATGCATCCTCGGCAATGCTGTATGCCGAAGAAAACGGAAAGCCGTTGTGGAAGATGCAGATGCCGGCGCAGGCGCTGTAAATGAATTTGATGTCAAGCGACGTTTCTTTCGGTCTTTTCGATATTGCGGTAAGATAAGCCTCTGCGATCTGCTCAGCATACTTCGCTTCGCATACGACCGTTGCATCGTCGCCGCTGTTAATAACCCAGCGCATATTCGCTTCCTCGGGAAACTCTATTCCTTCGCGGCTGAACACCTTCTCCGCTGTTTCACGGGTAAATCTGCGCATTAGCGGCACACAGTCGTTATAGTCAGTCTTGCTGCCGAGAAGATCTCTGATTTTGACACCCATGTTGTTTCCGTCCGCATGTATAACGGCGAGGAGCGGTTCTTGGTCCAACGCCGCCGCGCTGCGCTCCTTAGGCTCTCGGTCATACCGTTTGCGCTTGGCATATGCTTCAGCGGAAAGCTGATCGCCCTTATAGATATTCGTTATCGGCATGAATGTACTGCGGTCCATCTGGGAAAACGGCATCATAGCACGGGAAACGCTCATCTGCATACGGTTTTTCTCCTTGTCGAGCGCTTCCATCAGCCTTTCGTAATCCTCCTTATAGTTGAGGCTCGTTTCAACGCCCACGGCAAGCGAAGTCATGCCCGGGCATTCCCTAAGCAATCTGCCCGTGAATGCGCGGTTAGCAATCACGAACGAATCGCGGCTGTCGAACAGAACCGTGTCATTTCCGCCGCCGCGAAACAGATCGACCATATTGAACCCTCCTGAAAAAGCCTTCGAAGGATCGTGCGGGAAGTCATCATTCCCGTCGAGCCTTTTAACACTTAGTCCGGCGTCCTCGGCCGCGCTGAACAAAAGCTCCCACGCTTCCTCGATAAGCTTCGATGCGCCGGAAATCTCCTTCATTCGGTTCGTTCTGAAAATGTATGCCTGTTTACTTCTTATCGTGTAATGCGCTAAAAACGGCATGATTCATCCTCCTTATCTGCGGCGGAACAGCTCCGAGCAATCGCGGATATGCTTAACCGCTTTTTTTATCTCATCAGCGGTGCAAGCGGGATCTGAAAGCGCCCTGTTCAACGGATAGCCTTCATATTCCGGTGCAGCGAGAAATTGATATTTCGAATCTCCGTCTTCATCGGCTTCCGATGCATGGCAAACATGATTGCGGAGCGCCAATATGAACATATAGTCCGAAACGGCCGTTTTCATAGCGTCAAGCTCAGCCTGCGTTTTGTTGCTGTCGATATAGTAATCAACGGCCTGTTCAAAATGATCCAACATATACCGATAGGTTTCATCGTTATCAACAGCACGCATATTTTCGTTAAAATAACTTAGAATTTTATCGTTTGCGCCTTGTAATTTCTTTAAGAATTTAATCTTCGTTTTTGTGCTGTAGAAATCCATAAGATCAGTATCTATCCGAACATCTTTACTTTTTTCATAT
>CADBGC010000093.1 GCA_902794055.1 uncultured Eubacteriales bacterium
TTGATACGCATACGATATTTGTAATCGGGATTGTCGAATATCATATCGGATGTCATAACTCTATTGTAGCTGTATCCGCCCTGCGAGAATTCATACTCCCATACCGTGTCTACAACGGAGTAATGCGCATCCTCGGGAACGTTCACCGTGTAATTCGGGCTTTCACCCCATGCCGGCTCAACAAAGTCGAGTATCTCAACGACGTTGATAACGCCGGGCTCAACGGGGGTCTCCTCGTCCGAGCCGAACACCTCAAAGCAGTCGAGGTTGAGGCGGAACATATCGGTGCAGTTGAAGTGACGGACAGCGATGCTGACGGTCTCGCCGGCATAGTCCGCAAGATCAAGCTCGACCTTGGCGTAGGTGCCTTCAACTACCACCTCATCGGAGATCGCGGTGTAGCTCTCAACGTTGGTGCCGTTGCCAACGTAAACGGTGTAGTGCTCCGCCGCATAGCTCGGATCCTGAGCGCCGATGTACATGGAAACCATGGGATCGACCGCAGGAACCTCGAACTCGGGAGAGATCGCCCAGTTGTCGGGAGTGAGCGCAGTGCCGTTGTAGGAAGCGGAGGTGAGGTGACCAACGCCTTCATAAGCCATATTTCCGGTGTCCTGGTTGATGCCGTAGGCAAGCCAGTACCAGCTGTTGCCGTCGCCGTCCGCATCAACGAACTGCCAGCCTTCCTCGGCGGGATTGCTCTCGAAGTAGAAGCCGACAGCCGGGGTCAAGCTGCATTCATAGGACATGGGGCAGATATATGCGGTGGTTTCATCGTCAACGCCGGAATGAGCGGGGTTGAGCGTAAGCATGCCGCCGTTTGCGGTCAGCTCGGCATCAAGAGCGAAGGTTTTGCCCTCAACGGGAGCGATCTGCGCGCCGACCATATAGAAGGCGCCGACCTCAAGCGCGGCCGCAGTATCGAGCACTTCCTCTGCTTCCATATCATAAACAAAGGCATCCGCGATCTCATATTCGGCATCCGCGGGAACAGTGAGAGCCGAGGTGAGCTCGTCAACAGTCATGTTGTCGGTGATTCTGACGGGGAAGCCGCTTACGTCGGCCTCGGTTATCACGTTCGGATCCGGGGGAGCATCAACGGTGATATCGTCGATGTAGAACTTCCACATATCGGAAACGTTATAGTGGCGGATAGCGAAGCTGACGGTCTGCCCCGCGAAATCGGAGATATCGTAGAGCTTCTCGTTCCAGCCCGAGCCGGCAGCGGACTGGCCGGTCGCGATCTCGTTTGCGCCGTCGGCGGTGATAACGTATATGCCGTAGTTCTCGGGATAGGTGCCGGAATAGTTCTTAACGAACATGGTTACCTCAGCGCCGCCCTCGGGAACGGTGAAGCTGGGAGAGATCGCCCAGTTGTCGGGATGATATGCGCCCGAGCCGTAGGATTCGCTCATTATGGAATAGGTGCCGCTGTGGGCGTAAGCAGCGCCGTCGTTCCATATCCAGTTGTGGCCGTCGCCGTCTTCATCCGCAAACTGCCATCCGTTTGCTGTTGGATCTTCTTCAAAATCCCATGCTGCGATGGATTTTTCGGTTGCCGGGGAAGATTTCTCGGTCGCGGGAGAGGACAGTCTCGTGCCGTCGCTCGCGAGTGCCGCTGCGGGGATGATGCTTAGGATCATCATTACCGCAACGAAGATGCTGATTAGCTTCTTAGTCATGTTTTTTCCTCCAAAAATATTTTTCCTTCGGCTCGGCGCATGCTTGAGAGTATAAATGCTTCGTATGCGCTTCGCCGCAAGTATAGTATACCATATTTTTTCTCCGCTTTCAATGCGTTATCGAAATGTCGAGTATTTTTTTTAAAAACATAAGGGAACGCACGGGTCTTGTCCTATGAGGTAAAGTTTTTTCTCCATGCGCACAAAAAACCGCCGACCTGTTTTTCAGGTCGGCGGAAAAAGTTAAGCGTAGTTAATTCATTATTCTTCCTCTGTGGGGAAGGTTTCGATCAGTCCCATCGCATGGCGGAGAATAAGGAGGGGATCGGCCACGGTAACTTCGCCGTCACCTGTGACGTCGGCCTGCGCAAGCTGATCCTCATTGAGCTCGATCAGACCCATAACGTACCTGAGTGCCATCAGAGCATCGGCGGTGGTAACCTCGCCGTCCATATCCACGTCGCCGAGAATATCGGTCGCGGGAAGCTCGCCCTCTGCGATCTCCACGTTATCAACAGCGAAGAAGTCGCCGTTCGGGTTGAGGCTGCCATCCTTATGATACTTCCAGGTAAGGGTGTGCTCGCCTGCGGTCATGGGCTCGGAGGTGAAGAGCTCCCAGTCGTTCTGCTGAGCGCCCCAGTAGCCTGCGCGCTGGCCGTCGATGGAGAATTCGCAGTAATCCCAGTAGGTGTTCGTGCCTTCGCCGAACGCCTTGTACTCGAATTTCACAACGTCGCCCGCATTCGCGGTGATGGTGGTGGTGAGGATGGAGTCGCTGGAGTTTACGCCCGCGTTGCCGCTCTGAGCATAGATCCTCTCGCCTTCCTCAACAACGAACCAGGGATATGCGCCTTCACTCTCGAAGTGAAGCTCGCCGCCCTCCACGTTGAGCGCCTCGTCAAGAGTGGGCGCGGGAGCGGGCTCTTCAACATAGAAGCCGATGGTGTAGAAGGTTGCGCTGTCGGTCTCGATATAGACGAAGTTGCCGTCCACAAGGGTCTGCTCGCCGTTGATGGTGACTACCGCATCCTCGGCAAATTCATAGTTCTCGTTGGGAGTGACTACGAAAAGCATGGTGTATTCGTAGTCCTCGTGATCGAAAATATCGGTCTCGGCGAGCTCGCCGAAGTCTTCATCGGACCACCAGTTCCAATTTGCGCTCGCAAGGGTGTAGTTCGCATCCTCGGGAACGGTTACGCCGAAGAAGGGATTCTCGCCCCATGCGGGTTCAACGAAATCGTTGATCTCGATGGTGTCGATAACCATGGGATCGGCGGGGGTGTCGCCCTCCTCGCCCCAAACCTCGAACTGGTCGACGTTGATGGCGTACATATTGGTGCAGTTGAAGTGACGGATCGCAATGCGAACGGTCTCGTTCTCATAGCCGGTCAGATCAACGGTGTACTGCTGATAGGAGAGTTCGGTGATCTGCTCTGCAAGCACCTCGGTCATATTGTCGATATCCGTGCCGGCGTAGACCGCGAAATGCTCGTAGCCGTAATCCTCGCCGCCCCTTCCGAATGCATAGAAGGTAACGGAGTTGTTTGCCGAGAGAAGCTCGATCTCGGGGGATATCGCCCAGTTATCGGGCGTCAGCGCGGAGCCGTTGAGATAGGAATTGGAATCGATGCTGCCTTGGCCTTCATAGGCATAGTAGGAAACATTGGGCATCCACTCCCAGTTATTGCCGTCTCCGTCCTGATCCATGAACTCCCAGCCTTCCTCCTCGGGATCGGTCTCGAAGTAGTAGCCGACGATCTTATGCTCGTCCACTACCGGAGGCTCGGTGGGATCAACGGGGGTGGGGGTGGGATCGGCCGGTGGCTCGGTGGGATCAACGGGATCGACCGGATCAACGGCATCGGTGGTGATGGTAACGTCGTCCACGTAGAACATGTACTGATCCTCGCAGTTGTAGTGGCGAATCGCGACCTGCACGGTCTGACCGGCATACTCGGAGAGATCGGCGGTGTATTCCGCAAACTCTCTCGATGCAGAGGGCGACTGCATATCATCGCCGAGCGCAACGGGCTCCTCGGCGCCGTCCACAAACGCATAGAGCGCGAAGGTCTCGGGATAGTAGCCCATGTAGCTTGCGGCCATCACGCTCAGAACGATGCTCTCGGCTTCGGGAAGCTCGACAGCGGGAGATACCGCCCAGTTGTCGGGGGTCAGCGCGGTGCCGAAATAGGAGCGGGATCTGATGGAGTATTCACCGCTCGAAGCGATGGGTGCATCGGCATAGGTCTCGTTAACCCACTGCCAGTTGTTGTTGTCGCCGTCTTCATCGCGGAATTCCCAGCCGTTCTCGAGGGGATCCTCTTCAAAATCCCAAATCGTGGCATCCTTCTCGGTTGCGGGAGAGGATTTCTCGGTCGCGGGAGAGGACTTCTCGGTTGCGGGAGAGGATAATCTCGCCGCATTGCTCGCGAGTGCCGCTGCGGGGATGATACTGAGGATCATCATTACCGCAACAAAGATGCTGATCAGCTTCTTGGTCATGTTTTTTCCTCCAAAAATTTTCCTTCGGCTCGGCGCCGTTCAAGGCATATAGAATGCCGATCCGGCACCGACCGTGCGTATATTATATCACTCTATGCGCGCGCTTTCAATGCGTTATTCGAAACTTATTCAATTTTTTGCAAAAAAGTTTGTTCTTCCCCGATCCGAGCGGTATGCGGCATAAACAAAGCATAAATAAAAAAAGAAATTCCAAGGGAATTTCAACCTAAACTATTCACTATTCACCAATACATCCCCGCCGACCTGCTTTCGCAGGTCGGCGGTCGGCAAATATTGATTATCGATCACGGGTTTTACGCGGGGAAGCTTGCGATGATCCCCATAGCATAACGCTGGATGAGCAGGCAGTCCATCATCGTAACTTCGCCGTCACCGTCCACGTCCGCCTGAGCGAGCTGCTCTTCGCCAAGCTCCTCAAGCGCCATAACGTATCTGAGCGCAAGAAGCGCGTCGGCGGCGTTAACTTCGCCGTCACCGTTCACGTCGCCGATGATCTCGGGTTCAACGGGGGTTTCGCCCTCGCTGCCCCAAACCTCAAACTGATCCACGCAGATCGCTTCCTCGCCGGGGTTGGTGTTGAAGTGACGAATGGCGATATAAACGGTCTCGTTCGCAAAATCGGAAAGATCGGCGGTGTACTGAACGTAGCTGCCGGTGGTCACGGTTTCCGCAAGCACCTCGGTCAGATCGGAAAGATCGCTGCTCGTGCCGGCGTATACCGCGAAATGCTCGCTGCAATAGTTTGCAAGATAGCCCTTGGCATAGAAGGTAACGGAGAGATTCTCCGCAGGAAGCTCTATTGCGGGAGAGATCGCCCAGTTATCGGGATTGACGTTTCCCGGGGGATAGACGTAGGAGTACGAAGCGATGATGCCGCTGCCCTCGTAGGCAACGCCGAAGGTGTTCGGCTTCCACTGCCAGTTCCTGCCGTCGCCGTCGGAATCCACAAACTGCCAGCCTTCCTCGGCGGGATCGTTCTCCGCCTCGAAGTAGCTGCCGAATATGGGCTCATCGGCTGCGGGCGCTTCGGTGGGCTCAACGGGAGCTTCGGTGGGCTCAACGGGAGCTTCGGTGGGCGGCACGGTGGGCTCGACGGGCTCCTCGCCCTCGCTGCCCCAAACCTCGAACTGATCCACCACAAGGCGCATCTGATCGTAGCAGTTGAAATGACGGATAGCTATATAAACGGTCTCGTTCGCATAGTCGGAAAGATCGACGGTGTACTGAACGTAGCTGCCGGTGGTCACGGTTTCGGGCAGCGCCTCGCTCATCTCGGAGATATCGTCCGACGTGCCTACGTAAACGGCGAAATGCTCGTTCGCATAGCCGGAGGAGCTCGCCTTGGCGTAGAAGGTGGCGGAGAGGTTCGCATTGGGAAGCTCCACCGCGGGAGAGATCGCCCAGTTGTCGGGCGTGAGCGCGGAGCCGTTCTGATAGGAAGCGGAGAGGATGGAGCCGTAGCCCTCGTAGGCATAGTAGGCGGATTCGCCGTTCCAGAACCAGTTGTAGCCGTCGCCGTTGGCATCGATGAACTGCCAGCCGTCAAGCTCGGGATCGCTCTCGAAATACCAGCCCGCAATCATGGGGATCTCAGCGGGGGGCTCGGTCTCGATGGGCTCCTGCGCTTCGCCGCCGGTTATCTCAACGTCGTCAATGAAGATTCTGAAATGGTTGGTGGTGTTGTAATGACGGAACGCCACCTTGACGGACTGACCCGCGAAACTCGAAAGATCGACCGTGCGCTCTTCAAACACCCTGTTTGAATCGGGCGAGGTCAGCTCCTCGGTAACCGCAGCGGGCTCCTCTGCGCCATCGGCAAAAACGTAGATGCGGTAGTTTTCCGCAACAGCGCCGCTGTAGCTTGCAACCTTGTAATTAAGCGCCGCTTCGCCGTCCTCGGAAAGCTGAACCTCGGGGGTTATCGCCCAGTTATCGGGCGTGAGTGCGCCTGCCTGGCTGTAATAGGAGAAGGATCTGAGAGCATGCGTTCCGCTTGCCGCTATGGGAGCGCCCGCAGCGGTGTCCTCCGCCCAAGTCCAGTTATAGCCGTCGCCGTCCTCATCGACGAACGTCCAGCCGTCGGCGGCGGGATCGGTCTCAAAGTCCCAGATCGCGGAAGCCGCCCCGTCCCTTGCGGGAGCGCTTTGAGCAAGCACCGCGGGAACGATGCTCAAAAGCATCGCCGCAGCAACGAGGATGCCGAGAAGCTTTTTGGTCATGTTTTGTTCCTCCGAAATTAAAATGATTTGAAAATGCCGCGTTAGCGCACACTCATGCTAATTATATAGGAAGAATGTCCTCGTTTCAAGCCCGCATGAGCGCTCAATAAATTATATTTCGAAATATACTATTTGTTTTGAGTTTTTATGCCGTATCGGTCTTAAAAAAAGAAATTCCGCAGGAATTTCCACCTCAACTATTCACTATTCACTAACAAACGCCCTGCGCCCCGAAGGAAAACCCCTCGGGGCGCAGGATCGCCGATAAGTCTTATTTATAGAGCTTGTTCACGAGCCTTTCGAACTCATCCACGTTCTTCTTATAGGATTCAAGGCTCTTTGCCCAGAATTCCTTCTTGGTGAGGTCGATGCCCGCAACCTTCGCAGTGTCCTCAACGGTGGCAACGGGCGTGGTGTGCAGAAGCTTTTTATAGAGGGGAACGAAGCTCTCGCCCTGCTCCTCATACATCGCGTACAGACCCCTTGCAAACAGGCCGCCGAAGGCATAGGGGTAGTTGTAGAAGGAGCGGCTTCCGCTGTAATAATGACCCTTGCAAAGCCACATATAGGGGTGCAGCACCTCATGGTCGAGGCCGTCGCCGTAGGCCTTCTTCTGCGCATCGAGCATCATCTCGCACATACGCGCAGCATCCATGAATTCATTTTCGCGGTTTTCAAAAACGCCGGTTTCAAACAGATACCTTGAATAGATATCGCAGATGATCTGGGTAACGTCCATAAGCTGGCTCTCGATCAGCGCAAGCTTCTCCTCGTCGGTCGAAGCGTTTGCTATTGCCGCATTCATGATAACGTTTTCATTGAAGGTGGAAGCCGTTTCCGCAACGGGCATGGAGTAGCCGTTGTTCAGCGGACGATGATCCTCGATATTGAGATTGTGGTAGGCGTGGCCGAGCTCATGCGCAAGGGTGACGATATCGGAGAACGCGCCGTCGAAATTTGTCATGATGCGGCTCTGCTTATGACCCTCAAGACCCGAGCAGAACGCGCCGCCGCGCTTGCCGTCGCGGGGGTAGAAATCGATCCAGCTTTCTGCGAAAGCGCGCTCGACCATGTCATACAGATCCTTATCGAAGGTTTTGAAGATATTGAGCAGGTAGTCGCGAGCCTCCTCAACGGTGTATTTCTTATTCATGCCGCCCATCGGAGCAAACATATCGTACCACGGCATGCCGTTCTTATGACCGAGCGCCTTGGCCTTGACCTTGAGATAGCGGCGGAAGATATCGAAATGATCGTTCATCGCGCCAAGAAGCGCATCCAGCGTTTCGCGCTTCATGTCCGCCTGGAAGAGGGTCTGCGCAAGGGGGGACTCGAAGCCGCGCAGGCGCGTGTTGTTTATGACCTCAAGCTTGATGCTGTTCAGCGAGAACGCAACCGCATCCTTGATCTTTTCATAGCA
>CADBGC010000094.1 GCA_902794055.1 uncultured Eubacteriales bacterium
GAGGATCAGAAGTGCTATGATGCCGCGATCGACCTCGTTGAGCAGGGCTGCAAGATCATCTTCGCAAACTCCTTCGGTCATGAAAGCTACATGATCCAGGCCGCCAAGGAAAACCCCGACGTGCTCTTCTGCCATGCGACCGGCCAGACCGCCGCAAAGCAGAGCGATCTGAAGAATATTTTCAACTACTTCACCTCCATCTATGAAGCCCGCTACGTTTCCGGTATCGTTGCCGGCATGAAGCTCAAGCAGCTCATGGACGAGGGCAAGGTCACCGATCCCCATATCGGCTACGTTGGCGCATATCCCTATGCGGAGGTCGTTTCGGGCTACACCGCATTCTTCCTCGGCATCCGCTCCATCGTTCCCGAGGCTCACATGGACGTTCAGTACACCGGCGAATGGTTCCATATCCTCAAGGAATCCGAGGCTGCAAACGTTCTTATGGCTCGCGGCTGCGTTATCATCGGTCAGCATGCGGACTCCAACGGCGCTCCCACCGCGGTTCAGGCTAAGCTCAAGTCCGGCAGCGAGGTTTACAGCGTTGGCTACAACATCGATATGCTGAGCGTTGCTCCCGATGCCGCGCTCACCTCCCCGCAGAACAACTGGGGCGCTTACTACACCTACGCCGTCAAGACCGCGATGGATGGCAAGGAAATGAAGCAGGATTGGTGCGAAGGCTACAAGGCCGATGCGGTTCAGATCTCCGCTCTCGGCGCAAGCTGCGCTCCCGGCACCAAGGAAGCCGTTGAAAAGGCTATCGAGGATATCAAGAGCGGCAAGCTCCACATCTTCGACTGCAACAGCTTCACCGTAAACGGCGAGCACCTCACCAGCTACGACAAGAGCCGTGGCTTTGAGGGCACCGAGCTTATCTGGGACGGCTACTTCCATGAGTCCGAAAAGATCTCCGCTCCTCTGTTCGATATCCGCATCGACGGCATCACCGAGCTGAACAACAACTGAGCTTAAAGCTTTATTATCGGAACCCGTGCTTGAGCGCGGGTTTCTTCTTTAATAATATATTGTTTTTCTTTGGAATATCCGTGCAAAAAAAGCGTCTTTATGTGTGAGATCTCAAGAAGACCTTTGTTATCACTCTGAGAAGGAGAACACAAATGGAACAGAACGCCATCATCGAGCTTTTCCGCAACCGCGACGAGCGGGCGATCGAGGAATGCTCAAAAAGCTATGGAAAGCTGCTTCACCGCGTTGCCTACAACGTCGTAGGCTCAAATGAGGATGCGGAGGAATGCGTGCAGGATGCGCTTCACAAGCTATGGGAAGGCTTTCCGCGTGAGCAGGTAGGCTCGCTCAAGGCATATCTTGTTACCCTTACACGAAACACCGCCATACAGAGGCTTCGCGCTTCGGCGAGCGAAAAGCGCGGCGGCGGCGAGTACAGCATAGCGCTTTCGGAGCTGGAGGGCTGCATCCCCTCCCCAAGCAGCGTTGAAGCCGAGGTGGAGGCGCGAGCTATGGCAAGGGCGATCGACCGCTGGCTGACGGAGCTTCCCGCCGAGGACAGGGTGCTGTTCGTTCGCCGCTACCGCATAGGCGACTCGGTTTCCGACCTTGCGGAGGCTTCGGGTATGCGCCCGAACGTCGTTTCAAAAAGGCTTTACACCCTGCGCGAGAAGCTTCGCAAGCATCTTAGAAAGGAGAACTACATCGTATGAGCACGGATATTAAGAAAAACGATAAGCTTGATTACGTTGAAAAGGTCATGGGCATGACCGATGCGCGCTTTATAAGCGAAGCCGAGAGCTTCCGCTTTGAAAAGCGCAAAACCCCCGTTTCCACCTGGATCGCCGCCGCCTGCTTCGCGCTGATTTTTGCCGCGGCAGCGATACTTCTGATAAAGCCGATGGGAGAGCGCCCCATTGAAATAACGCACCCGACGGAAGAGCCGACGGAAGCTATCACCGCAACCATGAGCGAGGAATCCGCACGCGGTATCATCGCAAGCCTCATCGTTTATCACAACGGGCAGTTTACCCGCTCTGCACAGCTCGGCAATCTCAAGCTTTCGCCTTCCGTTGCCGCCGATCTTGAAAAAAGGCAGCGCTGCATCGATGAAGCCGAAGCGCGTCTTGGCAAGAATTTCTCAAAAGCAAGCGTCACCGGCAGCACCACCTTCAGTAGCTTTACTCTGAACGGGAAAAATATGACGGTTTCATTCACCCAGCTCACAAAGCTTGTTACCGGCGATGCCGCTTCCGATCTTATTGTGATAACGGCGGAGCATACCGCCGAGATCGCGCCGGACGGCACGATACTTTCCGACTTTTTCAGTGAAGATGCGATAGGCTTTACCAACATCCCGATCGAGCCCGCGCCGAGCCAAGCGCCCATACCCTACAACCGTTATGAATACGACACCCTGCTTGCATTCTTCGAGCTTGCCGATGAAAATGGCGTAAAGAACGGCGAAAAGTGCTTTAAGAATTACGACCCGGAACAGGTTGATTTCTGGGGAAACGAAGAACAGTACGATTACAACTCATGGATGTCGTGGGACAAAAACGGCAGTTTGACCTGGCTGTGGCTTGACGGCAGAAAGGATCCTTCCACTAAACTTGATGGTGAAGCGGCCGAGGATGAACCGATCCTGCTTGCGGGCGAACTGAATCTGGATGGATTTGATAAACTTGAATTCATTCGTTTCTATTCATTTGTTTTCGAGAACCTCCGAACCAACGATTGCCCCGTCCTTCGGGAAGCGACTATATGCACGAGCACGAATGAAACCATATTCAGCGGAAATCTCGGAAGCATCGGCTCCCTCTTTATCGATTCAAGCGGGCATTGCCGCTATGAGCACAACGGCAGCAAAGGTATTGCTTCCGAGTTTACCATCGATCTGACAGCCCAAGGTCAAGGAAAAGTAATCATCGATATGTATAACGGCGCAACCACCATCGGTGTATATGCCTCTCCTGAGAACGGCTATGAATTCATCGGCTGGTTCGATGCCGAAGGCGACCTTATCTCTAACGTGCAATCTTTTGAAATATCCTATAACGGTGAAACCGGCAGCGACATTAGCGATTTCACCGGCACCGCAAGATTTGCATCCAGCGATCAGAGCGAGCTTGTGACCGATCCATGGTATTTTGAGAAAGCATGGGAGTATGCCGAGCTTGTCAACAGGCTCTACGGTTTCAACTTTCAAAAGGACGATTGGAGAGCAAGCAGCAGGTACCACAACCGCCACATATATTTCGATACTTCCGAAAACGAATCCGATCCGATACAGCTCGCCGTGTACTTTTCCGATTTTGAAAAGGAAGTCCGCACCGCCGTGCTCCGCAGCGGTTCTTACGGCAGACCGGCCAACTACGAGGATTTATCCGAGGAAGAGTGGGAAGCTCTCGTATACGAGGTCATGCCCGAAGCCCCCGTCTTCACCGTAACGCGAGAGATGCTTGAGGAAGCGGGCTATACGCTCGACGGCACCTCTGCCGACTACGATAAAATCGCCGAATTTATAGCAAAGAGCAAGGCTGCGCTGCTCACGGGCTGTTCCGATAATAATCCCTGGCGCTGCATTGAGGCGGAGGTCGATTATGTTTCGCCTGTGGATGGGGATACCTACTTTGACGACCACCCCGAGCTCCACCCCTTCTCATACCAGCTCTTTGTGCGCCCAAGCCACCCGCATGCCTTCATATCATGCAATAGAGGTTCGTACATCCTTGCCGCCGATGACGGAGCGCATCCCGGCTGGCTGCTGCTTGATTTCAACTTCACTATCGCCGATGCTGATGGAGCTTGGAAATGCGAGCGGCCTTTCAGCTGATCTCAGCCTGATTTAAAACAAAACATAGGTGCTGCGCCCGTGTTCGGTTCCGTTCACGGGCGCAGATGCTTTTTTGTAAAAACTTGTCAATATATTTTTCCTGCTATTGGAATATCCGCATAAAAAATGTATCCTAATAGGTGAAGGCAAAAATACCGGTATTCTGTCGAAAGGAGAGTCCTGTATGGACGATAAACGCATCATCGAGCTTTTTCGCCGCCGCGATGAGCGCGCGATCGAGGAATGCTCAAAAAGCTACGGCAAGCTTATGAACAGCGTTGCCAGAGGCATACTCGGCTCACGCGAGGATGCGGAGGAATGCGTTCAGGACAGCCTGCACAAGCTCTGGGAGAGCTTCCCAAGCGAACCTATCGTTTCGCTCCGCGCATATCTTATCACCCTTGTGCGCAATTATGCGCTGCTGAAGCTTCGTTCCTCCTCCGCCGAAAGGCGAGGCGGGGGCGAATACGACCTTGCGCTCTCGGAGTTTGCGGACTGCCTGCCCTCCCCCAGAAGTGTTGAAGCGGAGGTGGAGGCGCGCGAAACAGCCAAGGCGATCGAGCGCTGGCTCGGCACGCTCTCAACAGACGACCGTGCGCTGTTCGTTCGCCGCTGCATAATCGGCGATCCCGTTTCAATGCTGGCCGAGGAAACGGGGCAAAGCGCGGCGAGCGTTTCAAAAAGGCTTCACAGGCTGCGCGAAAAGCTTCGCAAATATCTTGTAAAGGAGAATTTGGTATGAAAACGGATAATAAAACCATGAATAAGACGGAATACGCCGAATTGGTTCGCTCTTCCATCGACTCGCGCATTTTGAGCGAGGCCGCGAACCACACCTTTGAAAAACGCAGAAGCCCCGCTTCGACTTGGGCGGCAGCCGCCTGCTTCACGCTGATCTTCGCCGCCGCCGCGATCCTGCTTATTAAGCCCATGACCGAGCGCGGACAGGCGGCAAAGGGCACTCCGGCTCCCGAGGCGACGAAAACCGCGCAGACCACGCCGGATGCAAGCTTCACCCCCGTTCCCACGCCCGATATAAGCAATATGCGAATAATCTACGGCCGCGCGGACTGCATCGCAATAAACGACGTTCAGCACAAGCCCGGAACAGTTACCCTTTACGGCGGTCTAACCGAGAAGCTTGCGGACGAGCAGTATAATAACTGCGTTTTCGCCGTGGATATAAAGCTTGAGTATCGCGGCAGCTTCCTTTCGGAGCATCTTGAAAGAAAGAGCGAGCAGCTTGACAGCCTTCCCGCAGTTGTCCTTTTTAACCAACTCTACGAGCAGTTTGTTGAGGAAAACCGCGATCGCTATCCGGAGTTTTTCAACGCATACTATGCCCCGGATATCGACGAAGGTGATGACTCTACCGATCCGGAAGTTATTGAAGCGCTGGTATTCAAGTCGGCATTCGTCGATCACCTTTACAGCTCCGGCCGAATGGCGATTTATCAGGATTACGAGAAGGCAAGGGAAGAATTCGGCGAAGCGAGTCAAACACTTTGGGCTGATAAGCGGGACGGTGAAGTGCAGCGGCTTAAAGACCTTAACTATCGCGTCAGCCTTACTTCCGATTATTTCGGCGAAATGCAGCTCTTCGGGCTGCTCACCCGTGATCAGCTTTTGAACTTCCCCGCTTCGCCCGAATTTGCCTATATCATCACTCCCGCTCTAAATCCCGAAGAAACGCCCGCGACCACGGAAGCGCCGCAGACATGGTATGCTGCTGCCGATGAAAAAGAAGAACTTGTTATCGACTTCTTCAGGTGCATTGATGAAGAACGCTTTGACGATCTCGCAAAGCTTATAGCGCCGGAGGAACGCGCGGGCTACGAAGCCATTGCCGCGCTTGCGGAGGGCAGCAGAGTTGGAGTTCGCAATATTTCCTCGGTAACCGTTAAGGAAATGAACCCGTATGAGCTGACGGACGATATGGTTTTCGCTAAGTCGCTTGAAAAGTACGTAGGAATTGACGGTGCTCGAGCGGCTTACAGAGTGAAGCTCGATATGAGCGTTTACGACAACACAGGCGCTTTTGCAGATGAAACAGGCGAAACCGAGCAGATCGTTCTGCTCGTAAAGAACGCAGAAGAATGGTTCGTCGGCTTCCTGTGCCTTATAAACGATTGAAAAGCGGTACACGCGATTGTTTTAGGGGGCTGCCGCAAAGCGGGATGATTGCTTTCAGCAGCCCCTTTTCATTGCGTTTTTTTGATTTCGTTTGGATAAAGCCTATTTTTCGGAATTGTCCACAATCTCGCCGTCGAGGGCGGCTTCGGTTTGACCGTCCTCGATGTCGGCGATGGCATGGCGGGTGAAAACGAGGTTAATCTTGTCGTGACCGACCGAATGCTGTATAATGTAAACAGCGGCGCTCCCCTTTCGGGCGTTCGCCGCTCTATATTCGCCAAAGCGCAAAGCTCGGAGGTCGGTCATTGAGGATAATCAGCGATTTGCATACCCACACCAAATACAGTCACGGCACGGGCACGCCGCGCGAAAACGTGCTTCGTGCGCTCGAGCTTGGCATAAAGGAGATCGCCGTAAGCGAGCACGCGGGCGGCAATATCTATTTCGGCGTTCGCGGAAAAAAGCTTGAAAGGCTCAAAGCGGAGCTTCGTGCGCTCAAAAAGGAGTTTGAAGGGAAGATCGAGGTCAAAACGGGGCTTGAATGCAATATAACGGGCTTTGGAAAGAGCGATATTCCGAAGGACAGGAGCGAATACGACGTGATCATCCTCGGCTTTCACAAGGGCATATTCCCGCATAACCGCTTCGGCTGGCATATCCTTTTTGAGAGCTTCGGCGGCAAGAGCACCCCGAGGCGCAACGCCGAGTGCATAATGGCGGCGGCGGAAGCGGGCAAGGCGGATATCATCTCGCACCCAAATCTTTATCTCGCCGTGGATATCCCCTATATGGCGGAGTGCGCGCGCCAGCTCGGGATACTGCTTGAGGTGAACTCTTCGCGCGTTACGCTGTCAAAGGAGCAGCTTCAAACCATCGCCAAAGCGGGCGCGGGGCTTATCATCGGCAGCGATGCACATTCCGCGGATCGCGTGGGCGATTTCGAGCTTGCGCTCAATGCCTGCCGCGAGGCGGGCGTGCTCGAAAAGGTGGTAAATATAGATTGCAGCTTAGCATGAGAAAGGATTCCTATGAAAAACAATAAAAAAGCTTTGATTTACATATTTTCCTTCATTCTTATTGCGGCATCCTGCGTGCTGCTGGCAAAGGCCTTAAAGCCTGCCGAACCGAAGCAAAGCGCATATGACCATATGCAGCTATCCGATGAAGAGCGCATAGGGCTTGCAAAGCCGAGGTATGTCGAATTTGAGCAGCAGCAAAAAAAGCAATTTGAAGTCATGCTTTCGCTCTCACCTATGACAAAAAAAGATTTCATAGATCTATTCAGCGAGCCTGTTGGGTTTTGTGCTGCATTTTACAGCGGAAAAGACAGCCTCGCAACCTTCACCACCACTAACAGATATGCCTCGACAGCCGAGTTTGTGAGCGATATGTTCGGTATGCAAACTTTCCCAAATGAAACCGATTCAAATACAGCATCGATTCCCTCAACATCATCCGCGCCCGACAGCATTCTTATACACGGGCTTCACGCGCACATCAGCGGAGAGAGACTTATCTCTCTTGCTTCATCCGAAAAGGTTCGGCTTATCGAGATACTTGATTTCGACGATAACGACCATATTACGCCGCTTATGCCGCAGTATTGAGCCGCCACAGCGCAAACGCCATAAAGAAAAGGGCCGTTGCAAATGCAGATAAACCGCTTTCAACAGCCCCATATTTTTTACTGGCTTTTTATACTATCCGGCTATCCTATACCCCTGCATCCCCTCGAATTCAAGCTCCATCTCGCGAAGGCTCTCCCAGCC
Source organism: uncultured Eubacteriales bacterium (assembly GCA_902794055.1). Classification (GTDB taxonomy): domain Bacteria; phylum Bacillota; class Clostridia; order Christensenellales; family CAG-138; genus PeH17. Next base: position 7,708 of record CADBGC010000094.1, read on the forward strand.
ATAGAAGGCATCGGAGGGAGCAAAGCCCAGGTTGTAGCCGAGCTGCCAATTCTCCATGCCT
>CADBGC010000095.1 GCA_902794055.1 uncultured Eubacteriales bacterium
GAGGCTGTTGTCGCTGTCTGTGGTGGTCACGAACACCTTGTCGGCTGAGGTCACGTTAATTGCGGCAGAATCGGTATTGGTGATGTTCGCGTTGTTCAGCACGATCTGCACCTTAGCCGTATCGGCTGCCGTCACGGTGATGGTCGAGTCGGTCGCCGTTCCGCTGACCACATACACGCCCTCTTCGGAAATCGTGACGTCCTCGCCGCTCTTGAGCGTGATCTGCTTGGCGCTTGACGTATCGGCTGCCTGCTGCTTATCGCGGTCGGAGCGGCGATCGTGTTCGGTTACTTGCAAACGATCTGCACTTCTTTTTCAAGGCCTTCCCGAGCGGCATTATGGAAGACAACGGGCAGGCGGTCAGCCGTTGGCTTTTCTACGCGGCGCAGCTCTTCATCTACGGTATTTACGCATTATCCATCATGATTCTTTTACGAAAGAACCACCGATATGTTGCCGCGTAATACCGTTGGATCGCGTTTATTCCGTTTCTGTTCGCTGTGATCTATTTCACAAGCTATACGCTCGACTTATGGAAGCCCGTTTTCAAGACCCAGCCCTGGAATGTCGGCGATGCGATCGCTTTTATCATTGCCTCGTCCGTTGAGATCTGCATACTCGCCGGCATGATCCCGGCAAACAGCGCATACGAGAAGCTGTTCTTCGCAGCGGAGCTTCCCGCCGTGATCCTGGACGATGCGGGCGAGCCCGTTTATATGACCAAGGGCGCGGTGTATCCGTTTGAAAAGAGCGAGGATTACAGGATCGTTCACCAAAAGATCAGCGGCGGAAGCGTGGAATACCTTGTGGACTTGAGGCGTGTGAAAGAGCTGAACAGGCAGCTTGCCGAGCGCACTCAGCAGATAGAGGCTCGAAACGCCTATCTGGCGAATGAAACGCGAGTCAAAAAGGAACGTGCCGAAATCGAAACGAAGAACCGCCTTTATGAAAACATATCCGGCATCGTAAAGCCCCAGCTCGAGAGGATCGAAACGCTTCTCTACTCACCGGAGGGCTGCGGAAAGAAGGAGCTTGCTCAGATCGCCGTGTTCATGGCATATGTAAAGCGGCGCAGCAATATGGAGCTTCTAAAGGCGGGCAGTTCGCTGACGGTCACGGAGCTTGCCACCGCCGTTTCCGAGGAGCTCGATTATCTGCAGCTTTGCGGCGTGCACTCGGCTTCAAACGCAGTCGGCAGCGGCGCTTATCCCTCCGAGATGATAATCGCTGCTTATGAGAGCATCCATTCCATCGTTGAGCAGAGCTTGGACTCGCTCTCGGATATTGCGATAATCATTCGCGCCTCCGGCGATGAGCTGACCGTTCGCGTTATGCTGCGCGCAAACAGCTTTTCATCCTATTATGAGGACAGCAATTGGAAGAACAGCGGCTTTTCGCGCAGTGTTGCCGCAACAAAAGAAAATCAGGACTTGATCGTCGTGTTCTCCTTTACTCAAGGGGGGTGGAGCGTATGAGGCTGTTTGAAAATTTGCCTGCTTCAGAAGACTCTTTGCTCGCCGTTATGTGCTGTTTCGCGCTGCTGCTGCTTTTAACGGCATCCGCGATCATAATTCTGCTTATCAGGCAAAAGCGTTTCCGTTGTCTGATCCTTATCGTTCCAATGGCGATCACAGCCTATTTCATCGAGCAGCTCCTCGATGCATTCAGAATCGGGGATGCACGCAGCGAATTCGGAATAATGCTCGTAGAGCGCTTTTCAATGATCCACGATATCATCATTATCGCAGTTATGCTTGCGATCGCGGTCGTGGAGGTGCTTTTGCTGCGAAGCATCTATCTGCGCGAAAAGCACAGGATCACCGCGATGTCCGTCAAGGAAGCGATCGACAAACCGCCCGTTGGCATACTCTGCTATGCGCCCGGTTCGCGAAACCTGCTCGTCAATTATGCCATGCGCGATCTCTGCCGAAAAACCACGGGCGCGGAGCTTATAAACGGCGAAGCGTTTGCAGCGCGGCTGCGCACGGGCGATATTCTGCCCGAATGCAAAACGGAAAAGATCGGCAGCGAGCCGGTCATCGTGCTTGAGGACGGCACGGCCTGGAGCATCGCCGAGCAGGAGCTGGAATACGAAAAGCACGGCGTTCGGATACTGCTTGCATACAACATCACAAAAAGCTACCAAAAGAGCGTTGAATTGACCAAGATGCAGGCCGAATTGACCGCGCTCGGGCAGCGGCTGAACAAGGTCAATCAAGAGATAGTCGCGCTCACCACCGAGCGCGAGGTGCTGAACGCAAAAGTGAAGATGCACGATGAAATGGGCAGCAACCTGCTTGCGATAAAGCGCTTTATCCTGATTGAAGAAACGGACCGCAACAAGGACGAGCTCATAGCGAGCCTGCACCGCAACGTTGAATTCCTGCTCGGCGAAAGGGAAACTCCTTCCCACGACGAATATGCGCTGATAATCGAAACCGCAGAAAAACTCGGCATTGCCGTCAATGTCGATGGCGTTCTGCCCGAGAGCGAGCCGCAGAAGCATATCATCTCCGTTGCTATCCACGAATGCTGTACAAATACGCTTCGCCATGCGCACGGAAACGAGCTCAATATCCGCATAACAACAGAAGGCAGCATGATAGTTGCCGACTTTACAAACAACGGAACGCCGCCCGAGGGCGAGCTTTCGGAAGGGGGTGGATTGGCTTCGTTAAGAGAGCTGATAGAAGGAGCGGAAGGAAGAATGCGTGTTCTTCTCGAGCCCGAATTCATCATTCGCATTGAATTGCCAAAGGAGGTGCAAAATGCCATATAGAGTATTGATAGTGGACGATCAGATAATGCCGCGCCAGCTTTTCGAGAGCTTCGTTGAATCGTCCGAAAACTATGAGCTTGCCGCCTCGGTGGACACCGCAAAGGTTGCGGACGTCTATTGTAGCGCCGGAAACGTTGATCTCGTTCTGATGGACGTTGTTATGAGCGACGACAGCAGCGGGCTTGAAGCCGCGGCGCGAATAAAAGCAAGCTACCCGAGGATCAAGATAATAATCGTGACCTCCATGCCGGACAGCGCCTTTTTGAAGCGCGCTCGGGAGATAGGCGTGGACTCCTTCTGGTATAAGGAGGTACAGGAAGCGCCGATGCTCGACGTTATGGATAGGACGATGGCGGGAGAGCATATCTTCCCCGACCGACCGCCCGAGGCGAAGCTCGGCCTTGCGAGCAGCGCCGATTTTACCGACCGTGAGATCGAGGTGCTTCGGCTGCTTGCCGAGGGACTGACCGATAAGGAGATTGCGGACAAGCTCCATCTCAGCGTTTCGACGCTGCGCTACCATATAAACAACCTCACTTCAAAATCCGGGCTTTCTTCAAGAACTGAGCTCGCCGTAAACGCGGTTCGCAGCGGCATCGCCATCCCCGGAATAAAGTGAGGAATATCCCTTTACATAACAATTTGGTTATGATATACTAAAACTGCGATAAACGCAGAAAAACAAAACGGAGGAAAATATGAAAAAGAAACTGCTAAGTCTTTTCGTGGCAGCCGTGATGGTGTTTTCCATGCTGCCGCTCGGCGTTTTCGCCGCACCAGATGCTCCATCAGTTAGGGAGGCGGACGATCCCGAGTACGTCAGCGTTATCGAGATAAACGATCTTACCATCCCCGCATGGGGCGAAACTCCCGATTTCGAGGTCACCGCCGGAAGCGATGCGTACACCGTGGAGCTCGTTCGGTGGTTCGATGCAAACGGCGAGATCGAGCCCTCCTTCATCTTCGAGGATGAAGCAAACGAGTTCTATGCTTCCTTCGAGGTCAGCGCAAACCCGGGCTACACTTTTTCGCCGAACACCCGCGTTTTTATCAACGGCAGCGAAGAGCTTGTGAACTTCTACGCCAATGAATGCGCGGACAACGGCACCGCCTTCCATACCGAGTCCGTTCCCTTCACCGTTGAGCGCGAGATCATAACCGAGGTCGAGATCGAGGGCTTCACCGCTCCCGTGAACGGCGAAAACCCGTTCTATGCTGTCACCGCTCCCGAGGGCGCGAATTACAGCATAGGCGAAACGAATTGGTACTGCGCGGACGGCCTCGTTGAGCCCGGCACTCCCTTCGTTTTCGGAAATACCTATTGGATGGAGATAGAGCTTATTCCGAATTACGGCTATAAGTTCGGCGATGAGCTTATCGCCGCCGTCAACGGCGATGAGGCGCTTGTGGATGAAGCGGTCGTGGAAAGCCCCGAATCCGCTTGGGTAATCACCGTTGAACTTGAGGTTGCGGCTGCGGTTATTAACGCGGTCGAACTGCTTGAGCTTGAGCTTCCCGAGTTCGGCGCACTTGCAGACTTCGAGGTTAGCGTACCCGAAGGCGCGGGATACACAATAGAAAGTGTGACTTGGTTTTTGCGTCCGGAGATTACCGGCCCGGGCGAATATATGCCCATAATACTTGAGCCCGGCGATACTTTTGATCTTTACCGGCCCGAATACTACGATGCAAGGATTAACATTGTCCCCAACGAGGGTTATGTATTTGCCTACGATGTTTCCGCGACCATCAATGGCGAGGAAAGCCTTGTAAGTTCTGTGAGCTTCGATTCTCATCATCACATTACCGTTTGGTCGATTGAATTCTCCTTTGAGCCCGAGCTTATCGAAACTGTTGAGATCCTTGACCTCGACATCCCCGAGTTCGGCGCACTTGCAGATTATGATTTAAGCGTACCCGAAGGCGCGGCATATTCCATTGAGAGTGTTCGATGGTTTTATCCGGAGACAATAACTATAGAGTATAAAGTGGAGCTTTTCCCCGGAAATTCCATCGTTGCCGGCTATGGCTACCAGATGCTGATTGAACTCACCCCCAACGATGGTTTTGCATTTGCCGATGAGGTTAATGTAACCATTAACGGCGATGAAAGCCTTGTTTTCGGCTACTATGTTTATGAAGGCGGTAGTAAGCTCGCGGTTTTTTCGATAGATTTCTCCTGTGGCGAGGCTATCGATGAGACCGGAATTGAAGGCTTTGCAGAGCCCGTATGGGGCGAGGCTGCCTGCTATGACTATCCCGTTCCCGAGGGCGCAAACTATAGTGTGGCCAAAGTGTATTGGTGTTATTGGGACGGCGAGGTGGTCCACTTTACTGAGGAAGGGCTGATTTTCGATAACGAGGAATACGAATACTTTATGATCGTAAATCTCTTTGCCGATGACGGTTACTACTTTGGTTTGGAGTGTTTCTATACCGTAAACGGTGAAGAGTATGAGCCCTTTGCTTGGTGGAGTGATTATTCGTATATACATATTGACGGAACTGATGGTGTTAGATATAGAGAGTTCGCGGTCGGTCCCTTCACCGTAACCGAGCCCGAGCTTATCGAGGAAGTCGCCATCGAAGGCTTTGTCGAGCCCGTTTGGGGCGAGGCGCCCAATTATGATGTGACCGTTCCGGAGGGTGCAAACTATACCATATCCGAGGTGCGCTGGATCTATTACGCCGCCGATGGATCATCGTTCGGCAACGAGATGCAGGAGGGCGAACTCTTTGATAAAGAGGACGTCGTGTATTACATGGAGGTTACGTTCATTCCCAACGACGGCTATAAGTTTGCCGCTGAGCTGAGTTACACCGTCAACGGCGGCAGCGAGTATGAGGAGAGCTGGACGGTATCCGATTATGACTCGGCGTTCCTTATGGTTCTGCAGTTCACCGTAACCGAGCCCGAGTCCAAATCGCTTTGGGGCGATGCGGACGGCGACGGCGAGGTCACAACTGCGGACGCACTGCTGCTTATGCGCTATCTGATCGGTTCGGATACCATTGATGAGGAGAACCTTGAGCTCTGCGATGTCAACGGCGACGGCAAGATCGACCTTATGGACGCGCTGCTCATCATGCGCAAGGCGATGGGCTCGATAGAGTGCTTCCCCGTTGAGGAATAGGCCTTCCCGCTTAAGTCCAACCGAATAACAAATCGCTTTGCCGACACGAAACCGTGTCGGCATTCCTTTTGGGATCTGAAGTCCGCGGAGAAAATAATTACCGGTTTTCCAAAAAACTATCATTTTTGATGGGGCAATCCGCAAAATACTATGGTAGAATACTTTATAATGGCACTGCCGAAAGCAAAGCAATGCGCTTTTGGGAGCATGGCTGTACCCGAAATACAGCGGGAATACTACTTTGCATAACTTTTTTTGTTATGATAAACCAAAACTGCGATACAAGCAGAAAAACCGATTGGAGGAAACACTATGACCAAGAAACTTCTCAGCCTTTTCGTTGCGGCTATGATGGTATTGAGCCTCATCCCCGCGGCGGCCTTCGCGAGCGATGCGGCAATGCTGTCATCCCCCGCGACAGAGAAAGCATCATCCCCGGCGACGGAAAAATCCACCGAGCTCTGGGATTTTGAAGTTGATCCCCTTGAGAACGGCTGGCAGTTCATCGACAGCGACGGCGACGGCAACAACTGGCAGTGGGCAAACGAAACCTATGCGGACGCGCCCATCGCCACCAGCGGCGAGTATGCCATAAGGTCGCGCTCGTACTTCGGCGGCGCGCTCACTCCCGACAACTGGGCGATATCTCCCGCTGTTGAGATTCCCGCGAATGCGGACAGCGCTTCCCTTACATATCAGGTCGCGAGCTACCTTGGCACGTGGACCGAAACCTATTGCGTTTACGTCCTGCTCGACGGCGAAACCGATCTTGAAAACGCCGTTGCGATCACGGGAAATCTTACCTCGCCCGAAGCGAACAGGGAATTCGAACAGCGCGGCGCGGATCTGCTTGCCTACGCCGGTCACTCGGTTCAGCTCGCTTTCCGCCATTATAACTGCGTTGACAGGTATATGTTATATATCGACGACGTTTCCGTAAGCATCACCACCTCCTCCGGCATGGAGATCAATGAGATCCGCATAAACGGCGTTTATTTCCCGCCGATCGCGGGCGAGAATCCGGGGGATCATCTTGATTTCACCGTGCCCGATGGCGCGAACTATATCATCGAAAGGTATCCGGCTTTTTCCAACAGTCCCGTGTGGTGCGTTGTTGAGGGCGAGAATGTCAATACCTTCAGCGGGCCGTTCGTTGAGGGCGAGGGTTACTTGATCGGCTGCAGCGTAAAGACCGCAGAGGGTTATCACTTTGCCGATGACGCCACGGTCTATATCAACGGCGAGGCGGCGCTTGTGGACACGGCGCGCACGAGGATCAACGCAACCGACAACACCGAGTTCTATATTTGGTCCGTGCCGCAGACCTGCGTTGCTGAGGGCGGCGGCGAAGAGCCCACCGTTATCGAAGCCATCGAGATACTCGGCTTCGTTGAGCCTGTTTGGGGCGCAAATCCGTTCTTCGGCGTTACCGTGCCCGAGGGCGCGCATTACACCATCGCCTCCACCCGCTGGATCGGCTACCTCCCCGAAAGCGACGAGGGCTTCAATATGACCGTGGACGACGTGTTCGATGATCCGCAGTACGCATATTTTCAAGGGTTTGTGGTGATCCCCAACGAGGGCTATACGTTCTCCGATGCTACCGTCATCACCATCAACGGCGGCACCGAGTTCGTTTACGATGAGTATTGCGCGTGGGTTCCGCCGGAGAACACCTATTTTATCGACACCCGTGGGATAAAGGACCCGAAGGTCCCCTACGATCTGGCCCGCACCATGCGTGCCTCCACCTATTTCCTTGGCACCCTGCTGGGCCGCTTCCACAACGCTTATGTTGCCATGCCCGGCGGCTGCGACCT
>CADBGC010000096.1 GCA_902794055.1 uncultured Eubacteriales bacterium
GACGTCATGCTGAAGGAGAATATTCGCGGCAGCTTCGGCCTCGGCGGCATAACGGGCTATATGGTCGATATGCTCGAGGAGGGCTGCTTCGAGTCGCTTCTCGACGTGCAGTGCTTCGATCTTCGCGCGGTCGAGTCCATAAGGAACAACCCGCGCCACAGCGAGATCTCCGCTTCCCTCTACGCTTCGCCCTTTGCCAAGAGCGCGGTTGTGGACAGCTTGGACGTGGTTATCCTCGGCGCCACCGAGATCGACGTTGACTTCAATATAAACGTGCATACCGACTCAAACGGCAGGATTATGGGCGGCAGCGGCGGTCACAGCGATACGGCGGCGGGCGCGAAGCTTGCGATGATAATCGCGCCGCTCTCAAGGGCGAGGCTGCCGATCGTTACCGACCGCGTGAACTGCATCTCCACCCCTGGAAGCACGATAGACGTGCTCGTTACCCAGAAAGGCGTTGCGGTGAACCCGAAGAACGCGGAACTTCGCCAAAGGCTGATCGATTCGGGCGTTAAGGTGCTCGATATCCGCGAGCTCAAAGCGCTTGCCGAGGATAGAAGCGGCGTTCCGATGAAGCCCGCGATCGGCGAAAGGGTCGTTGCCGAGGTCATCTATCGCGATGGAACGGTTATCGACAGGATACGCGAAGTAAAAGAATTTTAACTATAAATAAGGTGAAAAATGAGAGAAATAGATGCAAAGCTTATAGGCGAGACCGTGGCGGCGCTTGCCGTTGAAGCAAACTGCTTCCTGCCCGCCGATATCAAATCGAGGATTGAGAAGGCTCGAAGCGAGGAAAAATGGGAAACCGCGCAGGGCATCCTCGATAAGATAATCGAAAACTACGGCATCGCCGCGAGGGACAATATGCCCATCTGCCAGGATACGGGCGTTTGCTGCGTTTTCCTTAAAATAGGGCAGGACGTGCATATCACGGGTGACCTCACCGAGGCCGTGAACGCGGGCGTTAAAAAGGGCTATGGAGAGGGCTACCTTCGCAAATCCGTGGTCGGCGATCCGCTCAAGAGGGTCAACACCGGCGACAACACCCCCGCAATGCTCTACACCGAGATAGTTCCGGGCGATAAGCTCGAGATAACCGTTGCCCCCAAGGGCTTCGGCAGCGAGAATATGAGCCAATTGAAGATGCTCAAGCCCTCGGACGGCATCGAGGGCGTTAAGGCGTTCGTTATCAAAACCGTTGAGGAGGCGGGGCCGAACCCCTGCCCGCCGATAGTGGTCGGTGTCGGCATCGGCGGCACCTTCGATAAGGCGGCGTATCTCGCCAAAAAAGCGCTGATGCGAAGCGCAGAAGAGCGCAATTCGGACGAATTCTACGCAGAGCTTGAAAACGAGCTGCTTGAGAAAATAAACGCGCTCGGCATCGGACCGCAGGGCTTTGGCGGCAGGACCACCGCGCTTGCGGTCAATATCGAAACAATGCCCACTCATATCGCGGGGCTGCCCGTGGCGGTCAATATCAACTGCCATGTAACGCGGCATAAGAGCGCGGTGCTTTAAGCGGAGGAAAAACCAATGGAAAGAAAGATAAATCTGCCCATCACAAGGGAAATGGCAAGGACTATAAAGAGCGGCGAAAGCTGCCTTCTTTCGGGCGTTATCTACACCGCGAGGGATGCGGCGCATAAGCGCCTTGTGGAGCTGCTCGAAAAGGGCGAGAAGCTGCCCTTTGATATCGAGAACGCCACCATCTACTACGTTGGCCCCACCCCCGCAAAGCCCGACCAGGTGATCGGCTCGGCGGGTCCCACCACGAGCTACCGCATGGATGCCTACTCGCCCGCACTGATCGCGGCGGGGGAGACCGGCATGATCGGCAAGGGCAAGCGCGGCGCAGAGGTGGTTGAGGCCATGAAGAAGCACGGTGCGGTGTACTTTGCTGCGATCGGCGGCGCGGGCGCGCTGCTCTCAAGCTGCATCAAGTCCGCCGAGGTCGTTTGCTACGAGGACCTTGGCGCTGAGGCCGTTAGAAGGCTCGTTGTGGAGGATCTGCCCGTTGTTGCGGTCATCGACAGCGAGGGCAACAACCTCTATGAGAACGGCAGAAAGGCCTATCTTGAAAGCGAAAAGAACTGACACTCTGATAGAAAACAGCGAAAAACACTTTAAAAGGAGCGCCCCTTGGACGCTCCTTTTTCTATTGCATATTCAGCGTGAAAACAGCAAAACTCGTACGGGACTCGAAAATAGTTTATTGAAATTCGATAAAACATACTTGACAAACGAATACATAGTTGCTATAATGCGATCATAAAGAGCATGAACGCGGAAAGAGGGGAGATGCGAATGCAGGAAGAAGCAAAGAGCCCAAGGCTGTTGGTGATACTGCTTGTATCCGTATATGTAGTTGCGACCTTTGCCATGTTTGCGCGGCTGCTATATGTAAGCATTATTGCTCGGTTTGACTTGAATGTGTTCAACACAGCATTAATGCTTTTGCTGCTTCTTGGCGCGGTATCCGCGGCGATCTGGCTGGTGCTGTATGCTAAAAGCAGCGAAAATGACGGCTTTCGCTGCTATATGGGCGCGGCAGCCGCGTTTCTCGCCGCGCCTATACTGCTGCTGGAATTAGCCGTTCTCTATTTTCTCGTTCTGAGCGCGCTTGGGATCGAATGGTTTCCGGTGCCCGGAAGCGAAGGCAGCGAAGCGGCGCTTTCATCGGCGATACCGCAGCGTTTCACCGATCTTTTTAGGATCGAGAGGTTTGTTAAATGAAGAAGGTCATTACAGTTGTTTTCGTCGCTGTTGCCGCGCTTATCGCGGCCGCCGTGCTTTTAGCGGCGGTACTTGTTTGCATTTTCATATTCAGCCCCCCGGATTCGATGAGCCGGGTGAAGAACGTTCAAAATGTGTATGATGAGGTTTGGAATCTGATGAGCGATGAATGCCGCGGCAAGAAGACCGTGCTGTCGAGCGCAACGCCCGAAGCCTACAAGGATTTCGATCCTTGGCTCCAATTGAGCATCCCCGAACACCATGCAGGATTGTCTCACGTACCGAACTATGACGGAAGGGATAAACTGTGGATCGGCTTGTATCTGCCGATGGAACAGGAGGACGCTTCAACTAGATCCGTTTACTATATCTACGATGCCGATACCAAGCTCCTAACGGGTGAAAAAGACGAAGTGTATTTGCTTGAAAACTTTTTGAAGCTCTACTTTGATTGGATGGAAGCAGGCGGCAAGCGCTCCGAGTATTCGCCGGAAAGCTTGGGTGAATACAACTTTGAACCGATTCAGGACCATGAATAAACAAAACAGGGCAAAAGGAGGCGTGGAGCATGAAAAACAGCATCGTTTTCAAACACGACTTAAGATCGTATCTTTTGGCATCCGCCCTCGGAGTTTTTGCGGGGCTGTTAGTCGCCTTCTTCGCCTGCTTCCCCGGCGACGGTCTCTGGGGCCTGGCGTTTTTCAGCTCGCAAACGTTCGGATTTTGGGTGTTCACCTGCTCGCTGATCGCGCTGTTCAGCTCAAAGCACTATGCTGCGGGCGGCTGCGTTGCGCTGTACGTTTACTTTATGTTCTACATAACGGGGCTTTATAAAAGGCTTGCCGTTGTATTGAAAATGCAGAATACTTGGGCGTGTTTCTTCAAGGGCTTCTACGAAGAGCTTTCATACGGTCTGCTTGCCGCCGTGCTATGCTTTGCGCTCGCATTTATACTGTGGTTCGCTCGAAAGGATAAGCCGATCTTCGTTTTGCTTAGGTTCGCCCCGCTGCTGGTGATCGCTGCAGAAGCGATATGGCTTTGGCTCTGGGTGATATACCAAAACTGCTTTTTGTTTATGGCGATTGTGGATACCCTGTGCGCCGCCGCCTATCTTATGATAATTCTGAAGTGCTTCAACAATATGCTCTTGAAGCGCAAACCCGATTTCGAAATTCCGCCCGAAAGCGGATCGAATAATAAGTAAAAATTTTAGGAGGATTCATTATGGATCAAAAGAAACTTGCAAACTGGCTCAAGATCATCATCGTGGGCGTTGCGCTGCTCGGCATTCTCGTATGCGCGGTAGTTCTCCCATCGATAGGAAAAATGTTCATGCAGCACTATGATGGCGAATTCGACTACGCTTTCTGGCCCGATCTTATTTTCCTGTGGGTATGCATGATCCCTTGCTTCATTGCGTTGCTTCCTGCTTGGCGAATTTCGGACAACATCGGCAAGGACAGGGCGTTTTCGATTGAAAATGCAAAATGCTTCAAGCTGATATCGATACTCGCCGCCGCGGATTCCGCATTCTTTTTCATTGGAAACATCGTTCTGCTGTTTCTTTGGATGAATCACGGCGGCTTTGCTCTGATGTCTCTTGTTTTCGTCTTCATAGGCATCGCCGTTTCGGTTGCCGCTGCCGTGCTCTCACATCTTGTGGGCAAGGCCGCCCAGATGCAGGACGAGAACGACCTGACCATATAAGGAGGGCAAAACTATGGAAAGCGAGATCATCTTCAACATCGACGTTATGCTTGCCAAGCGCAAGATGAGCGTTTCCGAGCTTGCCGAAAAGGTGGGCATAACGCTCTCGAATATGTCCATCCTCAAAACGGGCAAGGCAAAGGCCATCCGCATCTCGACCCTTATCAAGCTCTGCGAGGCGCTCGATTGCCAGCCCGGGGATATTCTGGAGTTCCGCAAGGGGGAGGGGGAATAATGCTGAGCGCGCTCCTCTTTGTGATTCAACCAGTGAACGGAGGATGGGTGTTCGCCGCAGTATTGCTGCTGCTTATCCTGCTGTATCTTGCACTCAGCGGAGCGTTTTCCTCGCGGCTGCGCGGCAGAGAAAGGCTATGGGCGCTCGTTTCGCTCGCCGCCGCGCTGCTGGTTTCGGACTGCATCGTTCTATTCAACCTTTTCACGGATTTTGCGTATAAGAACCTCGGCATGGCGGGCGCATGGCTCTCGATATTAACGCCTACGGTTTGCGTTATGCTTACGCTTGCCGCAATAAAACTTGTTCGGAAGGCGAAAAAGAACCGTGAGGAAGAATGAAAATGAAAAAACTTTTTATAATAGCAATTTTAACGTTCAGTTTTGTGTTTTGCGGCTGTTCATCGGAGTTATTTACGGCGATAATGGGCAGCCAGAATACGCCCACGCTTTTGCCGAGCGAATCGGAGGCGAATTTTGAAAAGCTGGAGAAGGTGCTTATGGAAACCGCCGATAGCTGCGAGCTTGAGCTTAAAAAGGTGCGGAACAAGCTTGATGAGGAGGGCATCATAGTCGATTACGAGCTCAAGCCCGATGAAAGATCGACTATAAAAGTAAGCCTGAACAATATCCTTTTGGACGGCAGAACGAAGGGCGCGGAGCGTTTCAGCGTTTCTTACGAAAAGAGCGATAGAAGCACGGAATTCGATATCGCGCTGTTTACCGCGATCGCAAACAGCGTTTCGGGGCGCACATTAACGGACGATTTCTGCTTACAGCTCGTTAGCGATACCGACGGCACCTTTTCCGAAATAAGCACGAACGGCGCACCCGGCTGGATGCACAAGTTCAAAAAGCTCGATGAATACGGCAATTGGAGCCTCTGCGAGGAGCTGCTTATGGATGAGACGACACTTGATTCGGCTGAAAACGATTATACCGAGCTGCTGTACTTCGAGGGGCTGACCTCGCTTGCAAACGGTGGCTAAAACAAGCGTATTCAGAAACAGTATGAGCTTTAAAACCGTGATCAAAAGGATTTGGATAGTCGCGGGCTGTCTCCTTTCGGCGGGAGGAATCCTCATGCAGCTGATGGCGGCCGCGACGGTGGTGCTCGCTTTGGTGGGCATCTTGAACACAAAGACATTTACTGTCGAAGAATCTAAAGTCCGCTTCGGGCATTTCGAAACGGCGCTTGAAGCCACCGCAGAAAGCTTTGGTTTTATGCTTCAAACGGAAGTAAACGAATTCGATACCGATGAAGGCGAGCGCCAGATACAAAAGGAGTTCAGCATACTTATCGATGCGGGATCAAGTATCAAGATCGGCTTATCGAATGCCCCGTTAAGGCTTGATAAGGGCGTGGAGTATTTCAGCGTGGAGTATGTTCGCGCTGAAAACACTGCGGATTTTGATCTTGAGCTTTTCGCCGCGCTCGTGAACTGCGCTTCAGAACACATGCTAACACCTGAGTATTGCCGCGAACTTCTGAACGAGCCCGCAAAGCGGCTAACGGAGCAAACGGCGGGGTTTGATAATTGGATGAGTGGCGTTGTGATCTCAAAGGGAGTTGACAAAACCTTTGAGAAGGGCTGGAGGATCGATTACGAGCTGTATCAAGATGACAGCGAGCTTCTCCTGTTCGTAAGTGATAAACAAAAAACATTGAAACGGGGAAAGAATGATTATGACAAAGGAAAAGCGTGGACCTTCATGGATAAAGTATCCGCTGGTAGCCGTGGCCGCAATAGCAGCTGTGCTGCTTATCGGGGTTTTCGCCGTGAAGATATTGCAACCGCTGCTGCCGGCAAAATGGACAGCGCGGACACCGACAGAATACGTTGAAAGAACTACGGGCGCAAAGGTGAGCGATGCAAAGCTCGTTTTCCATGAGGACACCCACGGTGGCTTTCACGGTGATGGCGATACCTTGATGGTGTTTGACTGCTCGGAGGCGGGCGAGGATTTTGAAAGCAGCTTGAGCGAATGGCGCGAGCTGCCGATGAGCGATAAGCTTTATAATGAACTCAGCGGCGAGGACGGTACGGAGCTCTATCTCTGCGATGTCTTTTCGCGTCACGGCATATACTATGGCGGAGAAACTCCGAAGGTAAATAGCGGCCTCTATTATCTGAATAATCGCCATCATAACGCAAAGAGCCGCGATGATGAAAACCTCTTTGATCATTCGGTTAATTTCACCTTCGCCGTGTATGATCGCGAAACTAAGAAGCTTTACTATATGGAAGTGGACTCATAATGCAAAAGGAGAAAGCTCAGAATGAAAAACCGTACTCTTATTAGGCTCGCATGGATCCATGCGGCGCTTTGCACCGTGCTTGGCATCGTGATCTTCTTGGCGCATCTCATCGATTCGGCTGCTAAGGGCATTGTTGCCGATCCGCGCCCGTTTCTATTGCCGCTGGGCCTTATCACCTTTGCCGCGATCACCGTTATATGGCTCAGGCTGTATAAGCAAGATCGAGCAGTCAGAACGCGCTCGGTCGTTGGCTTCCTCTCGATCCTGTCGGTAGTGCCGACTGCGTTTTTGATGCTGATCATACTGGCAGGACTGCTTCGCCATTGGCGCGGCGGGCTTGTGATAGGGGGTGCGGAATCGCAGCTCGCAAAGCCGAGTGCGCCCGCGATCGTCCTTGAAATGAAGGGCGATTCCGAGCACGGCGGGATCGTGGAGCAGGGCTTTCAAACTTCGATAACCGGGCAGGGAATGGAGGCTTGAGCGATCATGGATAAAAAGAAAAAAATAGTCCTGATTTTCGTTTTGCTGATCGTTTTTACTATCGTGGCAAGCTTCCTGCTTGCGATCAAGGTTTATAACGAGGATGTGGAGGAGGTAGAGAAAATCGGAGGGGATTATCGGTTCGTGGGGTTTGGCGCATTTGTCATGATCTTGTTGGGAATGTTCGTAGTTGTTTACGAAATTGATCTGTTCTACACCGTTTACAGCGCCGCAATAAAGCCGAAGCCCGTAATAAAAACGATACTCAGCATTCTTGCAAATCTATGCTTGATGCTGTTCA
>CADBGC010000097.1 GCA_902794055.1 uncultured Eubacteriales bacterium
ACTTTTTAAATGCGACACTTTTCCGATGCAATCTTCTTCAATTATGACCGCTGATCTAAGGCCGTTTTCAAGCATTTCGCTCAGCAAATCGAAATGGAAAGCGTTTTTAAGAAATATCAACGCCGAATCGGAGCTTATACTGCGTATCTCATGCGGAAGCACAAGCTCTATCCTGCGTTGCTTGAGCTGCTCCAGATCGATCATTAGGCCTTCAACGGCATCCGCATTCGAGCAGTCATAACAAAGCGCGTATAGGGCAAAGCCCGAATCGAATGCTCCGGCCTCAAGCACACGTCCACTGCCTGCATTTTTTGCCGCGATCGCAATGAGCAGCATGAATGATGCGATGAAGCAAAGGGTAAGCGCGGAGCGTTTCAGCCTTCTCGTGGATGCTTCACTGATAAAACGCAGATTGGTTGTTTGCGCATCGAGCTTCGCGCAGCTTCTGCTTTCCGTTTTACGCATTTTGTTCATCTCCCTTGAATTTAACGGTTTTCGAGCTTATAATATTATATGAACACTATTCAGGGAGGGCTATCGCTATGAGGTGCAGCTGCAGGAATTGCGGAGTATATATGGTGCAGTCGGAGGATTCGCATCTCGGCTGCGTGTGTCCTGAATGCGGCGAAAGATGCACCGCCTGCCTCGGAACGAACAGCGTGATGAGCCGCGAAAGCATTGAAAGCTTAAAAAAAGACCCTGCTCTTGCAGCCATGCTGATGAGCAGGATCCTTGAAAACGAGAGGGACGACGAGGAATAATACCGCGGGGAGCGGAGAGTAACGCTCAAAGCACCTTTTCAAGCGCATTGATGCTTTCAATGCTCGTTGCCCAGCTCGTTACGAAGCGCACAACGCTGTTTTCTTCATCGTATTTTTCCCAAAAACTGAACTGCACTTTTTCACGTAGCTTTTCGATTTCCTCATTTCGTATTATTATGAACTGCTGATTGGTCGGCGACTCGAGATAGAATCGGGCTCCCTTTCTTTTGAATACCTCTTTCAACTCGTCCGCCATCTGAACTGCATGCTTTCCGAGTTTAAAATACAGACCGTCCTCAAACAAAGCATCAAATTGAGCGCCAAGCAGCCTTCCTTTGGCAAGAAGCGCGCCGTTTTGCTTGATTAGAGTCAAAAAATGCTGCGGCGCATTACCCTTTGGGAACACGACGGCTTCTCCTATGAGCGCGCCGACCTTTGTTCCTCCGATATAGAAAACATCGCAAAGCGAAGCGAGCTCGGAGAGAGTTACGTCGCACTCGGGGCTTGCCAGCGCGTATCCGAGTCGTGCGCCATCGGCATAGAGCAGAAGCTTGTAATCATCGCAAAGACTGCGAAGCTCTAAGAGCTCAGCTCTTGAGTATAAGGTTCCAAGCTCGGTCGGGAATGAGATGTAGACCATACCGGGAAAGACCATATGTTCGTTGTTTTCATCGGCAAAAAAGGCGGACACGAACTCCCTTGCAGCGCGAATATCAAGCTTGCCCTCGGAGCTTGGCAGCTCGATCACCTTATGCCCGGAAGCTTCTATAGCACCGGACTCGTGTACGCTGACGTGCCCGGTGGCCGCAGCCAAAACACCCTCATATTGCTTGAGCAGCGAGGAGATGACCACTCGGTTGGCCTGAGTTCCGCCGGATAGAAAGAAAACGTCGGCATTGTGGCAGGCGCAGGCTTCGCGTATCCTCGCCTTAGCGCTTTGGCAGATCTCGTCCGTTCCGTAGCCGCTAAGCGGGATCAAATTCGTTTGAGCAAGCCGCTCGAGGACTGCGGGGTGAGCGCCTTCCTGATAATCGTTGATGAAATAAAGCATAGTTTCTCCTTTAAATCAACTGAGCCCGAAACAACGTCGGGCTGCAGGATCGGCGTGTTAAACGCCGTATGAATTGCCTTTAATGAATTCTATCGCTTTTTCGCGCATGGAATGGGGCTCAAGGATCTCGATATCGGTAAGATACTGCATCGTCCAGTACAATACCCCCTGCGGCGCTGCCTTTATCCTTGCGATGAAATGCTCTTCATCATCTGCAGCGATGCGGATCCCCGTGCCGAATTCGTCGATAACGCCGCCGATGGCTTTATTCTTGCAGCGCAGCACGATATCCACAGGCTTGCCTGCGTATGCATAAACCGTTTTGCGAGCGGTGTTGATATCCACCCTTGAAGATGGAAAATCCAAAGGCTTGTCGAGCACACGGATGTCCTTCATAAGATCGATACGGTAATAACTCAGATCGACCTTGCCCTCCTTGATGCAGAGAAGGTAATAATTCTGATTATCGCAAACCATGCTGTACGGGCTGACGACGTATCGCTCCTTACGGCGCGGATGCAGTCTTTTATCGAGGCCGTATTGATTGTAGATGAAATCGACCTTGACCTTTCTTGCGATGGCGAGATCGAGCGAATCGATATTGAAAAAAACGGTTCTGTTCTGGGTCTTTTTTTCGGATTCAAAAGAAAACAGATGTTTGTAGTTTTTGCGCTGATGAATGCTGAGAACGGATTGCAGCTTTTCGATAAGATCGCCCGTTTGCTTTTGCGGTATTGATCGCTGAGAATACACGGCATCCATCATAAGCCTGATCTCGGAGGGTTCGAAAAGTCGCGTCATAAGATAATAACCCTGCCTGCGCTTATCGTATTCTGAGATCTCAAAGCCAAGCTTTGTGAGCGTATCCATGGAGCTGTAAACGGTGCGGCGGTCGATCTTCATGCCATAGTCATCCTCGAAGTGGCCGATAATATCGTGCATCGAGAGCAGATGCTCCTCATCAGAATATTTTTCAAGGATCCTGTACAGACAGATGGTATTTGCTTTATCGGTGAGCTTTTTATCGTTTTTCATAGGTCTTCTCTCCAGGTTGGTTGAGATTAATTATCCGTAAAAGCGCAGAACGCATCCCTAAGATACTTTACTTTGATGAGATTTATGCCTTCTACGCCCTTGAGCTGTGAAGAATGCGGAACTATCGCATTTTTATAGCCGAGTCGAGCACATTCCTGCACCCTTGCAAGCAGTCGATCAACGGGTCGGATCTCGCCTGTTAAGCTTAATTCTCCGATGGCAGCAGTGCTTTCGGGAAGCCGTCTGTCGAATACCGAGCCCGCTACGGCAAGCGCAACGGCAAGATCGGCTCCGCGGTCATCCAATCGAATGCCGCCAACGGCGTTTGTGTACACGTCCTTATCGTTGATACGGAGTCCGCCGCGGCGTTCAAGCACGGCGAGCAGAAGCATAAGCCTGCTCGTGTCCATCCCGGCAGCAACACGCCGAGGATTAGCAAAAGCCGAGGTACTAAGCAGGGACTGAACTTCAACGAGGATGGGACGGTTGCCCTCCATGATGCACGCAACGCAGCAGCCGCTGTCGTTCCCGCCCGTAACAAATAGTTCGGCGGTGTTCTTGACCTCGCATATTCCTTCCTGCCGCATCTCGAATATGCCGATCTCGTTTGTGGAGCCGAAACGGTTCTTGACGGCGCGAAGCAATCGAAGCGAATCGTGCCTGTCGCCCTCAAAATAAAGCACGGTATCGACCATGTGCTCAAGCATACGAGGCCCCGCGAGCGCACCTTCCTTGGTTACGTGGCCAACGATAAACACAGCGCAGCCCTTCTCCTTGGCTAGAGAGGTCAGAACAGCCGTTGCTTCGCGGATCTGGGTAACGCTGCCCGTTGCGTTTGAAAGCGAAGGGCTCGTCATGGTTTGAATGGAATCGACTATCATAAAGCTGGGCTTGATTCTGTCGACCTCTGCCTCGATCGCATCGATAGAGGTTTCAGTCATAACAAGAAGCTCGCCGTTCACGCCGCAGCGAGAAGCGCGCATCTTGAGCTGTGCCTTGGATTCCTCGCCCGAGATATACAGCGCGGAGCCGCTGTGCATCAGATTGCTTGCCGCCTGCATAAGAAGGGTGCTTTTTCCGATGCCCGGGTCGCCGCCAACGAGCACCGTGGAGCCAGCAACAACACCGCCGCCAAGAACGCGGTCGAGTTCGCCTATACCCGTTTTAACGCGCATGGAGTCGTTTTCGCTGACACTTTGAAGCGCAACGGCATGTGAAGGGGATGCGCTCCTTCTTGCGCCGCTGCTCGCGGGCGCTGCCTGCATCTCCACCATCGTGTTCCAGCTTCCGCAGCCGGGGCAGCAGCCGAGCCATTTAACGCTCTCATGCCCGCATTCGCCGCATACAAATTTAGTTTTATCCTTCATTTTCGGCATGTAATTCATATTTGCCCAAGGGGCAAGGCATGTATTTTATTATATCGCGCACTCGTGAGGTAACGTCCATCCAAAATATGATGCCGTCCTTGGAAACGCCGAGGAGCTGTGCGGACTCGTTTTCGGCGGTCAAGCGATAGGTCTCACCAGTTCCAAGCTCATACATATACACCGCATCGCCCTTTGAATAGATAATGCAGTTTGAGTGTATGCAAAACTCGATAACGCCATCGGCTATCTCGAACGAACCGGAAGCTCCGTCGGAGCAATAGAGCTTTGCGTTCTCCGCATGCGGAGAATCGAGCCAAGCATAGTATTCGCCATTGTACTCGGGGTCGTGAACAAGGAGTCCGGGGCGAAACTCGGATAGACTGCCGGTTTTGATATCAAGAGTTTTAACAGCGGAATCGTTCATGGAAGCGGCCGCTGCCCAAACGAGCTTCCCGTTTGAAAGATAAGGCATGCTCGTTCCGCTCGAATGATTATCGAAGAAATCGACCACGGCGGTCTCTTCAGTGGAAAGATCGCAAATGAAGATCTTTTCGCGTTCGCTGCCGGTGCGCTCGATCCAAGCGAGATGATCGCCGTCGAGCTTCAGCTTGGGCTGACCCACGTAAACTGTTTTTATGGTTTTGAATTCGGGCGAAGCGGCGCTTCGATCAACGCAGCGTATCTCCCCGCCTCCGAAGTCATAGTTTGCATCGAAGTAGACGAGCCATTTATCGTTGAAAACAGGGAACAAAAGATGATCGTTTTGAGGCTTTATATCGAGCTCAACGGCCTCGGATGCAGAAAGCTCGGCAGAAAGCTTACAGCAGATGAGCTTTTCGAGCCTTACCTTGCCGCCGGAAAGCTTACCCGCCGAAAAAATGACCGTGTCACCAAAGGAGCTCGGATCGGCAAGCCAAGGATAGTTGAATTCACCCGGCAGGATCAGCTCATGCTGGAAGGCAACGGGATCGAAGTTTTCCATAGGATGCGGAGTCGGCGTGGGTTCGGCGGTCGGAACGGGGCTCGCTGTTTCGATCAGCGGCGCATTGATTTTTCCCGCGAAGCGACCGATAATGCCGCTTGCATCAAGAGGAGTATCGACCTTGAAGAAGGCTTCAAGCACGAACATAACGCCGAAAACAAGCAAAGCAATGCCCGCAAGCGCACCAAAAACAACGCCAAGCAGCTTTAATATCGGGGCAAGGCTTCCCGAACGAAAGCTTTTTATCGAGCTTCGTCTGCGGCTTCTTCTTTTGTTTAAACGGTTTCTCATATATACGATTATAACACAATAAAACGGTTATGTCATCATCTGTCGGCAAATTTCTGCACTCAACGATTACCATTCGAATGCTGCGATAGCGCTTTCAATGGCCTCGGCAGCATCGGCTCCGCCCGAACGCTGCTCATAAAGTGCAAGCGAAAGCAGCGAAATCAGCTCCGAAAGGCTCTTTGCAGAATACTTTTTTGCCGCTGTGCAGGCTTTTTCGTTTGGATAGCTTTTGCCCTGCATTTTTGCTGCTGCGGCCTTCACGGACAGCCCCGAATCCATGAGCCTTTTGCCCTCAAGCATACGCCTGAAGCTTGAAAGCAGCGCACCAACGATTATCGGCTGATCGTCCTTCTCACTCAAAAGCGCATGCAGTGCGCGAAGTCCATCCACGTTTTTTGCGCCGGTAAGGCAGTTTACAGCATCAAACACCTTGAATTCGATATTGCCCACGGTCGAGCTTGAAATGATATCGGGCGTTATGACTCCCCTGCTTCCAACGCGATCCACGGCCTTTTGAAGCTCATTGCTCAAGCGCACCATATCGGTGCCGACGAGCCCAACGAGGGTGTTTGCGACCGATCTGTCGAGCACGGCGCCGAGCCTCGTTGCTGTGAACACGCACCACGAAGCGGCCTCGGCTGCATCGGGTCTGTCGAAGAGCACTTCCCCGCCGCTTTGGGCAAAGAAGCCAAGCAGCTTGGACTTGGGATCAAGCTCACCCTTCACGCCGATAAACAGAGCAGTGGTTTGAGGAAGCGCCTCGAGGTATTCAACAAGCTCTTTGCTTTCCGCACCCGAAGCAAGCCCCTTTACCACCACAACGGCGCATGGCGAAAGCAGTGGCAGCATCTCGCATGCTTCCATGATGGAGTCGCGGTCGGCATCGTGCAGAACGCGCAGATCGAATACGCGCGCATCGGATGAGATAAGCTCCTCGCATGAGCGCAGACAGATCTCCTTAAAGAACTCATCCTCGCCGTGAAGAAGATAAACCCCATGAACGGTGTTTATATCGAGCAGTTTTAAAAAGTCCCTGTATTTCATGCGTTAATTATACCCATAAAGTATGAAAAAGTAAACAGTATCAAAAGCGGGATCGCAAATTCGAGGCGCTTTCTTTTTGGCCTAAGAACGTATTCCGAAGCGGCGAAGATCAAAACCACATAGATGTTGCAGGTAATTGCGCTCGGGGGTGAAAACTCCACCGAAGCAAGAGGCAGCCTGGAGATCAAGGTCAGCAGATTTTCAACCGCAAAAAGAACTGCCCTCGGAAGGATAGCAGCGAACTGCGCAAAAGGCGGAACGATGAAGGAAACAAGCGTTGTGATGAAGCCGAGTATCACCACTGCGGAAAATGCGGGAACGGCGATAAGATTGGAAAGCAGTGAATACGGAGTGAACGAGGAATAGTATCTTAGCTGAAGCATCGCAGTGCCGAACGTTGCGCTGAGGCAGACTGCGGCAGCGGATGAAAGCTTATCCGGAATCCGGATGCCGCGCAGCTTCCGTGAAATCGAGTCCGAAAAAAGTGCGATACCGAACACAGCAGAAAATGAGAATTGAAATCCGAGCGAATAGAGCTGAAACGGATTTACTGTCAGTATGAGTATCGAAGCGAGCGAAAGCGATGAGAGCATATCTGGCCTTCGTTCGAGCAAATTGGCGCCGAGGAGACATGCGGTCATTACTGCAGCACGAACGATGCCGGGAGTGTATGCAGCAACGGTGCAGTAGGCTGATGCAAACGCGAGGATGACGATAAAACGCAGCAACCGCCTGCTCTTTGGGATCAGCAGCGATATTGCGCCAACGATTATTCCCATGTGAAAGCCCGAGATCGCGAGCAGATGGGCTGTGCCGCTTGCGCGGTAAGCCTCCGCGTGCTCATCGGACAGCTCGTCCCGAACGCCGATAAGCAGAGCGGAGAATATGCCGCCGTCCTCGCCGAAAGCGTATTTGATCCTTTCATCGATCGCGCTTCGGATGCTGTGAACAAACTCGGCAAAGGGAAGCGCGTGCTCCCCCGTTACCGTAATTGAATCCGCTTCGGCGATGCATCCGATACCCTTTGAAAGCAGAGTTTTTCTTTCGTCATAAGTGGAAAAGCGCCTGCTTGGCTTTCGAACAGAAGCATCCGCCTCGATGCTGTCGCCGATCTTAAGCCCGGTGCGAGCGGCGGTGCCGAGGCTGAGCCGAACCCGCTTATTGAACTTCTTGCCGTTCAGCTTT